>JBKPDA010000184.1:0-5105 GCA_046727635.1 Actinomycetota bacterium
GCTCGGCGGACCGAACGGAGACAACGGCCTGACGCTGCCGACGCCGAGCTCGCCGGCGCCGACCGACGGCGACCAGACGCCGCCGACCGAGCCGCAGCCGCCGCCGAGCGAGCCCGCGCCGAATGACACGCAGCCGGCGCCCGACGGTCAGCCGCCGACGCCAAGCCTGACGCCTACTCCGCCGCCGGATCTGCCGCCGGTGCCGATGAACAACCCAGTGCCGACCGACACTCCGTCCCCGACGGACAACGTCCTCCCGGTCAACAACCCGACGCCCACCGACGCGCCCACCCCGACCGATACGCCGACTCCGACGGACACTGGAGCGCCGTCGGTCGACACGGCGCCGCCTGTGGACACGCCACCGTCAGTGACCCCGCCGGTGGACACCACCCCGGCACCAACAGACGCGACGCCGCGGGTGGATACGTCGCCTCCGGTGGATACGTCGCCGCCGCCGGTGGACACGAGCCCGCCGCCGATCGACACCACCCCGGTCGACACCTCGCCACCCCCGATCGACACCTCACCCTCGCTCGACACCGGCCTCTCCGGCGACCTCAGTGGCGGGGACTTCAGCAGCGGCGGCGACGGGGGCGGCGGCGAGTGAGGCAGGCGGGTCGACATTGGCCGGGGCCGGCGGGCTGGCCGCCCCGGCCGCGTCGATACGCTCTCGACGCGATGCACGTGGCCAACCTCGACGAGCTCGAGTCGTTCATCACACTCGACGGATCCTCGATCCGCGAGCTGGCCGGCCCGGCGTGGACGCCCGCGGAAAACCAGAGCCTCGCCGAGGCGACGGTGCCCGTGGGCGGCGCCACCACGGCTCACTACCACCGCACTACGGAGGAGCTGTACTACATCGTGAGCGGCACGGGCCTGATGCGAGTGGGGGAGGAGGAGCGCGACGTGCGCCGGGGCGACTGCGTCGTGATCCCGCCAGGGGCGGAGCACAAGCTCAGCAACACCGGCGCAGAGCCGCTCGTCCTCCTCTGCTGTTGCGCCCCCGCCTACTCGGACGAGGACACGGTGCTCACCGAGCCGGCGACGTAGCCGCGGCGCGCTCTGCGAACTTCGTCATCAGTCCGTGCCAGCCACCCTCGCTGTTGAACGCCTCGAACAGCTTGGGGGCGTCGTCGCCGTGGCGCTCGAGGTTGCGGTGCTCGAACTCCACGCGCGTAGTGGTGGGACCTTCGGCGATGAAGCGCACCTCGTACTCGCTGCCCTTCGACGGATCTGGGTCGTACTTCCAGTCGCCGTTGATCTGCCACGAGACCACGAGACGGCTGGGCGGCTCGTAGACGAGCACGTTGCCCCAGTCGCACTCACTGCCGTCCACGCCCTTCTCATAGGCGCGGCCGCCCCCGCGCGGCTCGATGATCGCCTCCGCCATCTCGGCCTCGCCGATGTGGTGGCTGCGCGGCCACCAGCTGTCGAGTCCCTCGACCCAGGTCTTGAACGCGTGCTCCTGCGATGCGTCGACGGTGATGCTCTTGCGGACGACCAAACCGGTCGCTTCCATGGTCATGAGACCTCCCTTTCATTCTGCTCCGCCGCGCTCTTGAAGGCGGCGAGAGCCTTGTCCCAGAACTGGTCGAGATACGCGCGCAGCGCGCCGATGCCCTCGGGGTTGAGCTGGTAGAGCCGGCGGTTGCCGTCCTGGCGATCGCTCACCAGGCCGGCGTCCTTCAGCACCTTCAGGTGCTGGGACACCGCCGGGCGGCTGACCGGCAGCTCACGCGCGAGCTCCCCTACCGAACGGGGCCCGTCGGCCAGCAGCTCGAAGATCGCCCGACGAGTGGGATCGCCCAAAGCGCTCAATCCGTTGGCCTGGTAAGTCGACACTAACCGTAAGTTTTCACTTACCAACTCTCATGTCAAGGGCAAGAGAGCCTGAGAGTTGGCCGATCTGTTGGCGAAACCGCCCCCGGTAGGCCAAAATGGAGTTGCCGGGCCCCTCCCCGGTAGCATTTCGCGCGTTCCTTAACGGCCGTATCCGGCTGATGGCCGCTCCCTACGAGGCAGCATGTACGCACAGCGACCAGAGGCCGTGGGCCTCTATGACCCAACTTTCGAGCACGACGCCTGTGGTGTCGGCGCTGTTGCCGACCTCTCAGGCGAGCCGACCCTCGAGACGGTGCGGCGCGCGCTCGACGTGCTGGATGCGCTCGAGCACCGCGGGGCGAGCGGCGCCGAGATAGACACTGGCGACGGCGCCGGCATCCTCATCCAGCTGCCCGACGACTTCCTAAGAGAAGCCGTCGACTACCGGCTTCCGCTGCCCGGCCGCTTCGCGGTAGGTATGTGCTTCCTGCCGAAGGACCCGATCCGCCGCGGCGAGATCGAGGCGCTGATCGAGCGCACGATCCACTGCGAGGACCTCGACGTGCTCGGCTGGCGCGACGTGCCTGTGGACTCGAGCGTGCCCGGCCCGAGCGCGCTCGCGGTGGAGCCCGTGATCCGCCAGGTGATCGTGGCCGCGCCGGCGCAGCTCGATCGCGACGCCTTCGAGCGCAAGCTCTACGTCACCCGCCGAATCATCGAGAAGGCGGCCGGCCAGGACCTGGCGATCCCATCGCTCTCGTCGCGGACCATCGTTTACAAGGGGATGCTCACCTCGCCGCAGCTGCGGCGCTACTTCCCCGACCTGCGCCACGAGCTGATGGCGAGCGCGCTGGCGCTCGTCCACTCCCGCTTCTCGACGAACACGTTCCCGAGCTGGGAGCTCGCACACCCGTACCGGCTGATCGCGCACAACGGCGAGATCAACACGCTGCGCGGCAACGTGAATTGGATGCGGGCGCGCGAGTCGCAGCTGGCGAGCGAGCTGTTCGGCGACGACCTGCACAAGCTGATGCCAGTGGTGCGCCCCGGCGGCAGCGACTCCGCCACGTTCGACAACGTGCTCGAGCTGCTCGTGCTCTCGGGGCGCTCCCTCCCGCATGCGCTGATGATGATGATCCCGGAGGCGTGGGAGGGGCGCGAGGACATGCCGCCCGAGCTGCGCGACTTCTACGCCTACCACTCGTGCCTCATGGAGCCGTGGGACGGCCCTGCCGCGGTGGCGTTCACCGACGGCCGCGTGATCGGCGCCACGCTCGACCGCAACGGTCTGCGCCCCGGCCGGTGGCAACTCACGCGCGACGGGTTCGTGGTGCTGGCAAGCGAGACCGGCGTGCTGCCGGTCGATCCCGCCGAGGTGGTGGCCAAGGGCAGGCTCCAGCCGGGCAAGATCTTCCTGGTCGACGTGGAGTCGGGCCGCATCGTCGACGACGGCGAGGTGAAGCGCGCAGTGGCCACCCGCCGCCCCTACGGCCGCTGGTACGGCGAGCGCACCGTCCACCTCGACGACATTCCGGACGTCGCGCCGGCCGAGCTGCCGGCCGATCCGCTGCGCACGCGCCAGCTGCTGTTCGGCTACACGCACGAGGACCTGCGCGTGACCCTCGCCGACATGGGCGGCGCCAAGGGCGAGGAGCCCACGGGCTCGATGGGCAACGACTTCGCGCTGGCGGTCCTCTCGGACAGAGAGCCGCTGCTGTACTCGTACTTCAAGCAGCTGTTCGCCCAGGTCACGAACCCGCCGATCGACCCGATCCGCGAGAAGATCGTGATGAGCATCTCCACGTCGGTGGGGCCCGAGGCCAACCTGCTCGACGAGACACCCGAGCACGCGCACCAGCTGATCATCTCCCAGCCGCTGCTCGACACGGGCGAGCTGGAGAAGCTCCGCCAGGTGGACCACCACGTGTTTCGCGCGGACACGCTCGACGCCACGTGGCCGGTGAGCGAGGGCGCCGCCGGCCTCGAGCGGGCGCTCGACCGGCTCTGCAACGAGGCGTCCGCGGCGATCGCGGCCGGCGACAACATCCTCATCCTCTCCGACCGCGCCGCCGGCGCCGGACGGGTACCCGTGCCCGCGCTGCTCGCCGTCGGCGCGGTGCACCACCACCTGGTGCGCGAGGGCACGCGCCTGCAGGCCGGGCTCGTAGTGGAGTCGGGCGAGCCGCGCGAGGTTCACCACATCGCCTGCCTGCTGGGCTACGGCGCCTCGGCGGTCTGTCCGTACCTGGCCTTCGAGACGCTCTTCGAGATGCACGACCGCGGCCTGCTGAGGGGCGTCGGCGGCGCCGACGAGGCGGAGCGCAACATGATCAAGGCGGTCGGCAAGGGCCTGCTCAAGACCATCAGCAAGATGGGCATCTCCACCGTGCGCAGCTACTCGGGCGCGCAGATCTTCGAGGCGGTGGGCCTAGAGCCCGAGCTTGTGGAGCGCTACTTCACGGGCACCACCTCGCGCATCGGCGGGATCGGGCTGGACGTGCTCGCGCGCGAGGCGCTGGCCCGTTACGCGCGCGCGTATCCGAACGGCGCGCGACCGGCATCCGAGGAGCGGCTGCCGGGCGGCGGCGTACACGCTTGGCGCCGCGACGGCGAGCACCACCAGTGGAACCCGGACACGATCGCGAGCGTGCAGCACGCGGTTCGCCACGGCGGGCAGGAGGAGTACGAGCGCTTCAGCGCGCAGGTGAACGACGAGTCGCGCCGCCGCGCGACACTCCGCGGCCTGCTGAAGCTGCGCGTGCTCGACGAGCCGATCCCGGTCGACGAGGTGGAGCCGGCCAAGGAGATCGTGAAGCGCTTCGCCACCGGCGCGATGTCGCTCGGCTCGATCTCCACCGAGGCGCACGAGACGCTCGCGATCGCGATGAACCGCCTCGGCGGCAAGTCGAACACGGGCGAGGGCGGGGAGGACCCGCGCCGCTTCACGCCCGACCCGAACGGCGACAGCCGCCGCTCGGCGATCAAGCAGGTGGCGTCCGGCCGCTTCGGCGTGACCGCGCACTACCTGGTGAACGCCGACGAGCTGCAGATCAAGATGGCGCAGGGCGCGAAGCCCGGCGAGGGCGGCCAGCTCCCGGGCCACAAGGTGGACGAGTACATCGCCAGCGTGCGGCACTCCACCCCCGGCGTGGGCCTGATCTCGCCGCCGCCCCACCACGACATCTACTCGATCGAGGACCTCAAGCAGCTGATCTTCGACCTGCGCTGCGCGAACCCGATGGCGCGGATAAGCGTGAAGCTCGTGTCCGAGGTGGGCGTCG
>JBKPDA010000185.1:0-8668 GCA_046727635.1 Actinomycetota bacterium
GAGTAGTCGAGGATCCGGTCGACGCCGCGCGACAGCGTGTAGACGTCCTCCGGCTCGAGCGGAGTCACCAATGCGGCGCGGAGGACGCTGAGCAACTCGCGTTTCGCGAAGTCGCCGGCGCGCTCGGCATCGCGCAGGTCCTGGGCTGCACTCGCGTCTCCTGCAGCCCACGCCGCGAACGCGTCCACCCCGTCGATGGTCACCGCGAGCTGCCGTCGCAGCAGCCCGAGCACGTCGGGGGTCTCGGGCAGGAACCACCCCCGCCGCCTCATGTCACGAGCCGCCATAGCGCGTATGCAGCGGCAGCCAGCGCAGCGGTGCCGGGAATCGTGATGAGCCAGGCGAACCCCATCTCCCGCACCACCTCCCAATGCACGTGATGCCAGCGTCTGCGGCCCATGCCGATTCCAACCACCGACGAGGCGACCACCTGAGTCGTGGACACGGGCGCCCCCGCGAGCGAAGCCCCGAAGATGACCGATGCGGACGCGGTCTGACTCGCCAAGCCCTCGATCGCCCGGATCCGATAGATGCGGCGACCCACCGTGCGAATGATCCGCCATCCTCCCAGCGCCGTGCCGGCGGTGAGCGCAGCGGCGCACACGAGCTTCGTCCACGTGGGAGCCGCCAAGCTATCGATGCGCCCGTTCGCGAGCAGCAGCGCGGCAATGACCCCGACCGACTTCTGGGCGTCGTTCGCGCCGTGGCTGAACGCGAGCGCGGCTGACATCGTCCACTCCCCTCCCCGCACGGGTGCATGCCAGCGGCGCGTGGCACGGCGGGCGAGCATGCGCAGGCCGCGAATCACGATCAGCGCGGCAATTGCGCCGAGCAGCGGGGAGACCGCAAGCGCGGTGAGCGTGCCGAACACGCCGACGGGATGCCAGCCGTCAAACCCGCCCCAGTTGACCGCGTCCAGTCCGCCCTCTACAAGGCTCGCCCCCACCAGGCCGCCGATGAGCGCGTGGCCGGAGCTGGATGGAAGCCCGAGGTGCCAGGTGGCGATGTTCCATGTGACCGCGGCGGCGAGGCCGGCTCCGATCACGGCAGTAGCGGCAGATGGAGTCACCGTGACGATGCCGCCGATCGTGTCGGCAACCGCTGCGCCGAGCAGCAGAGGGCCGAGGAGGTTGAAGACCGAGGCCAAGAGGATCGCTTGGAAAGGCGTAGCGCCCCGGGTGGCGACCAGCGTGGCGATCGCGTTCGATGCGTCGTGCAGACCGTTCGTGGCCGCGAACGCAAGCGCGAGCAGGACCGCGACGGCGAGTCCCCCGTCCATGGAGGGACTCTACGGGTCGCTCCCTCAGCCGAATGCGTGGGTCAGTAGTTACCCCGCCGCTGAATCAGCCATTCCCCTGATGATGCGAGTCGCAGTCGCCGCCACGCTTCCGTTGGCATGCCCTCACCGGAACAACTCGACGCCCTCACTCTCGACGAGTACGCGGAGCGGATCACCGGAGGTGAGACCGTCGCGGGCCCGCCCTCCACACCGGTCCCGAAGCGACGCCCGCGCTGGATCATCGGCGTGCTCGGCGGAGCCGAGCAGAGGGGGCGCTGGAGGCTTGGCAGCCGCCTGCGGATCATCGCGCTCCTCGGTGGAGTGAACCTCGACCTCGGTCAGGCCCAACCGGAGGCCTCCGAGACCCTGATCACGGTGGTGGCGGTGCTCGGCGGAGTGGAGATCACGGCGCCGCCCGGCGTCCCGATTGAGCTCACCGGCTTTGCCTTGCTCGGAGGCAGGAGCGACGAGCGGTCACCAGGGCGCTCGCTCCCGGGCTGTCCGGTCGTCCGGTTGCGGGCGTTCTGCCTCTTCGGTGGCGTGAAGGTGAAGGAGCGCGCAGAGGGCCGCGATCCGAAGGGCGTGCTCAGCGGCCCCCGGCGATGAGCACAGGGACAACCGTCCTTCTCACCACCGCCGGCGTGCTGCTGATCGCGACCGCCCTGCGTGACATCTTCGACGCGCTCTTCCACCCCGGCGGCAAGGGAGTGCTCAGCCGCCTCGTGATGCGCGGTGTCTGGCGCCTTGCGCATCGAGTGGCGCCCAGGCAGCCGGGAGCCCTCGCACTAGCGGGACCGATCGCGCTGCTGGCGGTCGTGGTCACCTGGGCCGCGTTGCTGGTCTTCGGTTGGACGTTCCTCCTCTGGCCTCACTACGACAACGACTTCGCCGACATCTTCGACCTGTCGGTGACCACGCTCACCACGCTCGGCTTCGCCGATCCCGCTGACCACATCGCACCGTTGCGGATCATCGGACCGCTCGAGGCGCTCATCGGCTTCGGGCTCCTGTCGGCGAGCATCTCCTGGTTGCTCACGCTTCACCCGGCGTTGTCCCGTCGGCGCTCGCTCGCCTACGAGCTCACCCTCCTGCGCGAAGCGGAGCGCCGCACCGGCGGGTCGCCGAGTGCGGCCGAGCAGCTCTACGGAGAGCTCACGTCGAGGCTGGTGGCCGTGGAGCGGGATCTCGTCACGCTTCCGCTCGCCTACTACTTTGCCGAGAGCGACAGCCGCTTCTCGCTGGCCGCCTCGGTCCCCTACCTGCTCGAGCTGAGCGAGCGTGGCCTCACGGACGCAGATCCGGGCGTGCGGCTGAGGGCTCACATGCTGCGGCAGGCGGTCGACGACTTCGCGGCCAGCGTCGCCGAGCGCTTCCACCACCAGCGCCTGCCCTCCACCCAAGCCGCCCTCGACGCATACGCACGCGACCAACTCAGACCCGTACTTTCCCACCGTCCCCCTGCGCCAGTCCACCGATGATCGCTCCCCGGAGCTGACCCATCATCGATCGGCCCGCTCTACAAGGAGGATCGATGTCCGACACGCTCACCCATCCTGAGATCGCCCATAGCCCGCTGACCTCTTATCGCGCCGCCGTCGTGCGCGAGCTCGGAGGCCCGCTGACCGTTGAGCGGGTGGAGCCGCCGATGCTCGAGGCGGGTCAGGTGCGGGTGCGGGTCGAGGCCTCCGGTCTCTGCCACACGGACATCCACGCAGCCCATGGCGACTGGCCAGTGAAGCCTTCGCCGCCCTTCGTACCGGGGCACGAGGGCGTGGGCATCGTGGTGGAGGTCGGTGCCGGTGTGACCGAGGTGGCGCTGGGCGACCGCGTGGCGATGCCCTGGCTCGGCTACGCGTGCGGTACCTGCGACTACTGCGTGTCCGGGTGGGAGACGCTCTGCCTCGATCAGAAGAACATGGGCTACTCGATCGACGGCGGCTTCGGCGAATACGCGACGGCGTACGGGCGCTACGTCGTGAAGGTGCCCGACGGCATAGACCCCTTCGACGCCGCGCCGCTCACCTGCGCCGGAGTGACCACGTACAAGGCGATCAAGGTCGCAGGCACCCGCTCGTCCGACCTCGTGGCGGTCTTCGGCGTCGGCGGGCTCGGCCACCTGGCGATTCAGTACGCGGCGATCGCCGGCGGCCGGGTGGTCGCTGTCGACGTCTTGGACGAGAAGCTCGCGCTGGCCCGCGAGCTGGGCGCCGAGTTCACCGTAAACGCCTCGGAGGAGAACCCGGCGGAGGCAATCCAGCGTCTCGGCGGCGCCGACCAGGCGATCGCACTGGCGGTCTCACCGCGCTCGTTCGAGCAGGCTTACGGCTCGCTGCGCCGCGGCGGCACGCTCGTGTTCGTCGCGCTCCCCCCGGAGAACGAGATCAAGCTGCCGATCTTCGAAACCGTGCTGAACGGCATCACGGTCGTCGGCTCGATCGTGGGCACCCGCGCCGACCTGCGCGAGGTGTTCGAGCTGCACGCGGCCGGCAAGACCGAAGTGATCCGCGAGGTGCGCCCGCTCGACCAGGTGAACGACTCGATCGCCGACGTGGAGGCAGGGCGCGTGGCGGCTCGGATCGTGTTCCGGCCCTAGGCAGCCGCGCCCTGGAGGACTTCCGCCCAGTGCACGAAGTGGCTGTCGGCGAGATATCGCTCGCGCACCCGCTCTCGGCCTGCGGCGCCTAGCCCCCTCAAGGCGACGGGCCCTTCGGCGAGAGCTCGATCGATGGCGCCTCCGAACGCCCTAAGGTCGAGCGGGTCGTCGACGAGGAAACCCGTCTCGCCGTGCTCGATCTGATCCTGGTGCCCTCCCACGCGGGTGGCCACGACGGGCCGAGCCTTCCAGAGCGCCTCCGTGACACCCAACCCAAAGCCCTCCTGGATGCTCTTCTTGACCACCACGGCGGCCCGGCGCTGCAGAGCATTCACGATCAACGCGTTCTCGTCGAGCTCGGTCATCGGCAGGACTGCCACGTCGACACGGCGGCGTTGCGGGGCCGGCAGCGACTCCCATCCCGACCGCACAGCGCGCAGGACCGCCAGCCCCTCGGGGTCGTCGGCTACGGCGGCGGGCGTTGGACCCGCAAGGATTAGCCGTGTGCGCGGCTCCTCAACGTGCTCGACGAAAGCGCGCATGATTCCGAGCTGATCCTTCAGCCGGTCCCAACGCGACAGGGCGAGCACGATCTTCTCGTCCGCCCGCCGGCGGGCCTGCTGTCGCAATACGCTGCAGCGCCGGCGGACGAGAGCC
This sequence comes from Actinomycetota bacterium, assembly GCA_046727635.1. Taxonomy (GTDB): domain Bacteria; phylum Actinomycetota; class Thermoleophilia; order Solirubrobacterales; family Thermoleophilaceae; genus JAICJR01. The sequence continues at coordinate 4,530 of JBKPDA010000185.1, forward strand.
TCGCCTCGCCACCGCAGCGGCACGCGCACTCCGGCGGGTGAGGCGCTCTTGCCGACCGGCGGGATCAGGCTGCAGTGGCTGAGGATCGCCGCGGCTGTACCCGCTGAGAGGGCTTGGTTCTTCGGCGAGCACGGGTCGATCGCCGGCGGGAGCACCCGCACGCGGGGCGGGTCGAGCACCTCGGGCACGTAGGAGCTTCGGGTGAAGACCTGCAGATCGGCCCGAGCTACGAATGGGCGCAGGAAGCTCCAGGCTTCTTCAACGGGCGCACTCGAGCGGTCGGCACCGATGTGGCAGCGCCATATCACCGTTCCTCCGGCGTCCTTCAGGAGCGGCACCAGGCCAGCCGTCTGTGGGTCATGGAGAACCACGACGTCGCCGGAACTCACCAAGCGTCGCGCGTGCGCGCCTGCCGCGATGGCGACCTGCTCGAAGAGGCTCAAGTCGGCTGACGTCAGCGTCGAGGCCTGTCCGTGCAACATGTTGTGAAGGCGCTTGGTCAGGGCGAAGAACGCCGCCGGCCCGCGCATCACCACCCAGCGAGCGTCGACGCCAGCCCCGCGCCAGTACGGCAGCGTCGTGCGCACCAGCTCTGCCACGCCGCCGCCGCGCGCCGTCGAGTTGACGCTCCACATGACGCGTCCCGCGAGACTCTCGAGCGTCTGCTCGCTCGCGTCCAACAACCGACCGCAGGCCGAAGGGCCGATGTCGTCGAACAGCAAATCGAGTGAGCGGGTGGCCACCGGCATCTCGACGAGCCGGGTCCTCCGGCTCGCGATCGCGTCGACGGAACCCGCGCGCTGACCTCTGTTGTCGGCGACGGACTTCATTGGGTGCGGTACCGGTCTCCTGCCGACGCTACGTCACCCGAACCGGCACGACATCCGTGCCAACTTCTGGTCTAAGAGCCGTAGCCGCTACCTAGCCCGGAGACGGGCAGTTTCCCGATGACGAGGCCGCCCTGCCGGACGAGGATTCGAGGCGCAATTCCGAGATCGAAGACGCCCGAAAGGGGGCTCCAGTGTTCAATTCCATCGTGTGGGCCACCGACGGCTCCGACGCCGCCGACAAAGCCCTCCCCTATGCGAAGTCGTTTGCCGCCCGCGAGCACGCGGCTCTGACAATCGTCCACTGCGACGAGTTCCTCGTGGCCCGCGGAGGCGGGCAGCCGCTGCTGGCCAATGAGGTGGATGTCAAGGCGAAGATCGAAGGTCAAGCCGCCGAGCTGGGCCAAGCCGGGATCCAGGTCACCCTGCAGGTGGTGAGCGCCACCGCTGGTGGGGCGGCTCACCAGATCGCCAAGGTGGCTGGAGACACGGGCGCGGACCTGATCGTGGTGGGCACCCGTGGCCGCACCGCGCTCGCGGGCCTGCTGCTCGGCAGCGTCACCCAGCGCCTGCTGCACATCGCGCCCTGCCCCGTGTTCGCCGTTCCGACGGTCAAGGTGGCCGAGCGGTCTCAAGGCGACGCCGTCGAGGCGATGGCGAGCAGCTGACCCGCTCCCCGCCAGCCTCATCCTGCGCGGCGAGAGAGTTCCTCGGCTCTCCGGCAGAGCCGCTCGGCCTCGAGCGCCACAGCGTCGGCCTCGCTCAACAGACGACTGAGAAAGCGCGGCAACAGGGCGCCGTAGACACGCCGTGCCTCGCCGCGCAACGCTGCGGCGCGCTGTAGTTCTGCCCGCAAGTTCGCCATCGGATCGAACCGCGCGGAGTACGGTGCCGCGCAGCCGTCTGCGCTTGGCACCTCTTGAGTGGCCCTCTGCCTCGCTCCTGCCCATGCAGCTCCCAACCGCTTCACGGCCTCCATCGGCCCAAGCGTGGGCGGTCTGGACCCACCATCTGAGGTAATCCGCGCATTCTCGCCCGCCCGCCGAGAGCGCCTTGACTTCCACTCGAATGAGGGGAAGAGTGCCTGGCGACATCGACTGACCAGGAGGCAGCGTCGGCGTGAGCAGCGAAAGCGGGGCCGGCAGCCCCCCGGTGAAGCCCGGGGAGATGAGGCTGGAGGTCGTCGTCGCGCCGGGCTCTGCCGATTACGGCTCGTTCGTGGCCTTCAGCGACCCGGATGGGAACGGCTGGCTGCTCCAGGAGATCAAGACGCGGCTTCCGGGCCGCTGAAAGGAGAGGCTGATGGCCACGACGTACGAGTCCGTGGAAGATCTCGCGGACGCCCTCAGGCGGGCGGAAGAAGCGCATGGCAAGCATGAGGAGAGGACCGGTGAGGCGGACCCGAACTGGCCGGAGTGGTACGCGCTCTACATGGTGCGCGAGCGCGCCGGCGAAGAGCTGCCGACATGAGCTCGGACTACGACGTGATCGTGCTCGGCGCCGGGTCGCCGGGCGAGCACTGCGCCGGGGCTCTGGCAGAGGGCGGCTTGCGCGTGGCGATCGTCGAGCACGAGCTGGTGGGTGGAGAGTGCTCGTACTGGGCGTGCATTCCGTCGAAGACGCTTCTCCGGCCGGGCGAGGCGGTGCAGGGGGCGCGCGATGCCGCGGCGAGCGCCGAGGCCGACGTCGAGGCTGCGCTCGCGTGGCGCGACTTCATGGTCTCGGACTACTCCGATGCCGGTCAGGAGCGCTGGCTGGCCGATAACGACATCGACCTGCTGCGCGGCACCGGTCGGCTCGCGGGCCCCGGCGTCGTGGAGGTCGACGGCGTGCGACACACGGCAGATCACATCGTTCTCGCGAACGGCGCCGATCCGGTGGTGCCGCCCGTCACGGGCCTGCGGGAGCTCGAAGGCGTGTGGACCAGCCGCGAGGCCACGTCCATGAAGGCCGTCCCGCGCCGCCTGCTGATCCTGGGTGGCGGGCCGGTCGGCGTTGAGATGGCGCAGGCCGTGCGTCGACTCGGCGGCGAGGCGGTGGTGATCGACATGTCCGAGCACTTGCTCGGGCGGGAGCCGGCGCCCTTGGGTGAGGCGCTCGGCGAGGTCCTGAGCCGCGAGGGGATCGAGGTCGTCCTGTCCGCGAACGCGTCGGCGGCCCGGCGGGACGGCGACGACTACGTGCTCGAGCTCGACGACGGGCGGGAGTTGCGGGGCGACCGGTTGCTCGTCGCCACCGGCCGGCGTCCCCGGGTCATGGGGATCGGCCTGGAGACCGTCGGCGTGGAGCCGGACGCTCACGGGGTTCCGGTCGACGCTCACCTCCGCGCGGCGGAGAACCTGTGGGCGATCGGCGACGTGAATGGGCTCTGGCCTCTCACCCACGTCGGCAAGTACCAGGGCGACGTGGTGGCCGCGAACATCCTCGGGGACCCGCGAAGGGCAAACTACGAGGCCGTTCCGCGGGTGACCTATACGGACCCGCAGGCCGCGGCCGTGGGCGCTGCGGCCGGCCGCTTCAGCGCCATGGTCCCGCTCTCGGAGGTGCCCAAGACCGCCACCTACACGCGGGCGTACGCAGACAGCAACGGCTTCCTCACGCTCATCAGCGACGGTGAGCGGCTCACCGGCGCGTATGCGCTCGGCCCCGAGGCGGGCGAGTGGCTGCAGCAGGCCACGCTCGCGATTCGCGCGCACCTCCCACTCAACGTCCTCTGGGACACGATCCAGCCGTTCCCGACGTTCTCGGAGATCTACGTCGCGGCGTTGAAGGCGCTGCGCGCCGAGATCGCGGCAGCAGCTAAGCCGGTCGGCGCGGGACCGCCGATGGCGAACTGACGGAAGGAGAGACGATTGCCCGAGCTACCGGGACAAACCGTCGTCGTGATCGGCGGCAGCGCCGGGATCGGACTGGAGACGGCAAGGCGCGCACGAGCCGAGGGAGCCGGCGTCATCCTGACCGGCCGCAATCCCGAGCGGCTGCAGCACGCGGCAAGCGAGCTCGGCACGCTGAGTACAGCGGCGTTCGATGCCAACGATTCCGCCGCCCTCGAGGCGTTCTTCGAGGGGCTCCAGGCGCCGATCGACCACGTGATGGTGACGGCCGGTGGCCCTTACTACGCGCCGCTGGCGGAGATGGACTTCGACGAGGCGCGCCGCGCGCTCCAGGAGCATCCCATGCTGATGGTCGGCGTCGCCCGCTACGGTGCGCCCAAGGTCCGTCCCGGAGGCTCGCTCCTATTCATGGGCGGGACCGGAGCCCGCCGTCCGAGCGCCGGCGTCGGGCTCAGCTCGGCGATGACCGCGGCACTCC
>JBKPDA010000186.1:0-8853 GCA_046727635.1 Actinomycetota bacterium
CGTGCGCGGCTACGAGCTCGCGCCGTGGATCGGCCCCGACACCGCGATCCTTTGCTCGAGCTACTCGGGGAACACCGAGGAGACGCTCGCCTGTTACGCGGCGGCCCGAGAGGTTGGCGCCCGGCGGATCGCTCTCACCACTGGAGGCAGGCTCGCCGAGCTGGCGCGCGCCGACGGCGTGCCCGTGATCGGCGTGCCGTCCGGGATGCAGCCGCGAGCCGCGGTGGGCTACATGACCGTGTGCGCACTGGAGGTTGCGGCCCTGACGGGCGCGGCGCCGTCGCTGCGAGCTGAGGTGGAGGCATCCGCCGCGCTCCAGCGAGCATTGATCGAGGAGTGGGGCCCGGACGCGCCCGACGACTCGCTGGCCAAGTCGCTCGCTCGCAAGCTCCATGGCTCGATCCCAGTGGTCTACGGCGGCGGCGCCACTTCGGCCGTGGCCTACCGCTGGAAGGCGCAGATCAACGAGAACGCAAAGGTGCCGGCCTTCTCGGCCGTGCTCCCGGAGGCCGATCACAACGAGATCTGCGCGTACGAGACTCCAGGCCCGCTGTCCGCGGTGTTCCTCGACGATCCCGCCGGCCATCCGCGGATCCGCAGGCGCATCGAGCTCACCGCCGACGTGGCAAGCGGGGGTGCGAAGGCCGTCGAGCGCGTGGAAGGCATCGGCGAGACGACGCTCGAGCGCGTGATGTCGCTCGTATTCCTCGGGGACCTGGTGTCGGTCTACCTCGCCACCCTTGCGGGAGTCGATCCCACGCCGATAGAGGTGCTGGACCGCTTCAAAGCGGCGCTGGGCTGATCGTTGTCCAACCTTGACACACTCGTGCTAAGGTTGGTCGCGGATGGATGGGCTGACGATCAACGAGGCGGCAGAGACCACTGGCTGGTCTCCCCGGATGCTCCGCTACCTGGAGCGCGTAGGCCTCATCCAGCCACCTCGAACCGACTCGGGCTACCGCGTGTTCGGGGCGGGCGAGCTGCAACGGCTGCGCACGCTGCGTGAGCTACTCGAGCGCTTCGACTGCGGTCTCTCGGACGTGGCCTTCGCCAAGCGCATGCGCGAGGACGAGGGGCTGCGGCATGAGCTCGACACGTGGTTCGAGACCGCCCCGAGCCGCCCAGAGGGCGTCTCAACCGACGACTGGCTGAGCTGGGAGCAGGAGAAGCACCAGCGCCTGCTCGGCCTCACCCCTTCACCGATGCCAATGGAGGCCGCATGACCACCACGCCCGCCCAGACCGCCGACTTCAAGGTCGCCGACCTCTCCCTCGCCGACTTTGGGCGCAAGGAGATCCGGCTCGCCGAGCACGAGATGCCCGGGCTGATGGCCTCGCGCGAGGAATACGCCGCGGAACAGCCGCTCAAGGGCGCGCGCATCACCGGTTCGCTGCACATGACGATCCAGACCGCGGTGCTGATCGAGACGCTCGTCGCTCTCGGCGCCGAGGTGCGCTGGGCCAGCTGCAACATCTTCTCCACCCAGGACCACGCCGCCGCGGCCGTGGTGGTGGGCCCGAACGGCACGCCCGACAACCCGCAGGGCATCCCGGTGTTCGCGTGGAAGGGCGAGACGCTCGAGGAGTACTGGTGGTGCACCGAGCAGGCCCTCGCCTGGCCTGACGGAGCCGGCCCGAACATGATCCTCGACGACGGCGGGGATGCCACCCTGCTCGTCCACAAGGGCGTGGAGTTCGAGGCGGCGGGCGCGGTGCCCTCGCCCGACTCGACCGACAACGAGGAGTTCAAGATCATCCTCAGCGTGCTGCAGCGCTCGCTGGAGGAGGACTCGCAGCGCTGGACCAACATCGCCGCCGGCATCCGCGGCGTCACCGAGGAGACCACCACCGGCGTGAACCGGCTCTACCAGATGCAGGAGACCGGCCAGCTGCTGTTCCCGGCGATCAACGTGAACAACTCGGTGACGAAGTCGAAGTTCGACAACATCTACGGCTGTCGCCACTCGCTGGTGGACGGCATCAACCGGGGCACCGACGTGATGATCGGCGGCAAGCTCGCGGTCATCTGCGGCTTCGGCGACGTGGGCAAGGGCTGCGCGCAGTCGCTGCGCGGCCAGGGCGCGCGTGTGGTGATTACGGAGATCGATCCGATCTGCGCGCTCCAGGCCGCCATGGAGGGCTACGAGGTCAAGACGCTCGAGGACGTGCTCGACCAGGCCGACATCTTCGTCACCGCCACAGGCAACAAGGACATCATCACCGCCGACCACATGCGGCGGATGAAGCACCAGGCCATCGTCGGCAACATCGGCCACTTCGACAACGAGATCGACATGGCCGGCCTGGCGAAGATCGAGGGCATCGAGCGGATCAACATCAAGCCGCAGGTGGACGAGTGGGTCTTCCCCGACGGCCACGCGATCATCGTGCTGTCCGAGGGCCGGCTGCTCAACCTGGGCAACGCCACCGGGCACCCGAGCTTCGTGATGTCGAACTCGTTCACGAACCAGACGATCGCCCAGATCGAGCTCTTCAACAAGCACGAGGAGTACGACAATCAGGTGTACGTGCTCTCGAAGAAGCTCGATGAGAAGGTGGCCCGGCTGCACCTCGACGCGCTCGGCGTGCATCTCACGGAGCTGTCCGAGGACCAAGCCGCCTATATCGGCGTGCCCGTGGACGGCCCGTACAAGCCCGAGCACTACAGGTACTAAGTAATGAAGACCTCCTCGGAGGTCGCGGACCCGGGCCTGACCGACGCGGGCCAGGCCCGGATCGAATGGGCCGACGAGCAGATGCCGGTCCTGCGCCAGGTGCGGCAACGCTTCGAGCGCGAGCGGCCACTCGAAGGCCTCGTGGTGGGCGCGTGCCTGCACGTGACCGCGGAGACGGCCGGGCTCGTGCGGACGCTCGTGGGCGGCGGGGCGGAGGTTGCGCTGTGCGCTTCGAACCCGCTGTCCACACAGGACGAGGTGGCAGCGGCGCTGGCGGACCGGCACGGAGCGGAGGTGTTCGCCATCCAGGGCGAGGACCCCGAGACCTACTACCGGCACATCGAGGCGGTCTGTGACAAGCGCCCGCAGGTCACGCTGGATGACGGCGCGGACCTGATCTCCGTGCTGCACGGCAGCCGCACCGACCAGCTCCCCGAGATACTCGGCGGCACCGAGAACACCACCACGGGAGCCATCCGCGCGCGGGCGCTGGAGGCTGCCGGCAAGCTGGCGTTCCCGGTGGTTGCAGTGAACGAGGCGGCCACGGGGCGGCTGCTCGACGACCGCCATGGCACGGGGCAGTCCACGCTCGACGGCATCCTGCGCGCCACCAACGTGCTGCTTGCGGGACGCCGCGTGGTGGTGATCGGGTTCGGGGCCTGCGGCCGCGGAGTCGCCCTGCGGGCAAAGGGCGCGGGCGCCAAGGTGATCGTCTGCGAGGTGAATCCGGTGCGGGCGCTCGAGGCGGCGATGGAGGGATATGAGGTCATGCCTGCCCTCGAAGCCGCCCGGGTGGGGGATGTCTTCATCACCGTCACCGGCAATCGCGGCGTGCTGGGCGCCTCGCATTTCGAGGTCATGGGCGACGGCGCGATCCTCGCCAATGCCGGCCACTTCGACGTGGAGATCGACAAGCCGGCGCTGGCGCTGATGTCGGTCTCGACCCGGGTGGTTCGCCCCCACGTGGAGGAGCACCTGCTGGCCGACGGCCGGCGCATCAACCTGCTGGCCGACGGCCGCGTGGTGAACCTCGCCGCGGCAGAGGGGCACCCGGCGGCGGTGATGGACATGGGCTTCTCCGCGCACGCGCTGTCGGTGGAGCACATCGCCCGCTCGGGCGGCGCGCTCGAGAAGCGTGTGCACCCGCTGCCGGAGACGATCGACGCGGAGATCGCGCGGCTGAAGCTCGAGTCGCTCGGGATGCAGATCGACGAGCTCACGGCAGCGCAGCTCGAATACCTGCACTCCTGGGACCAGGGCACCTAGTGCACTAGCCGGCGCCCGTCGGCGGCGGCTTCTCCATCACCTCCACGAGGTGCCCGGCGGGACCTCGCACGAACCAGCGCTGCGCCCCCCACAGGTCCTGGGCCTGTCCCGGCTCGAACCCGTGCTCGCGCAGCCTGTTGAGCGTGGCCTCGAGGTCATCGGCCACCACCGCCGAGTGGCCGGCCTGCGGGACGGTGGGATCGTCGGTGTGGAGAAGGTGGATCTGGGTTTGGCCCCGCTCGAGCCAGGTCACGTGCCCTCGCAGCGGCCCCGGCGGCTCGACCTCGTGGAAGCCGAGCAGAGTCCAGAACTCGGCGAGCGCGGGAGCGGCGTTTGCTCCGACTTCGATTGAGACGTGCTGGAGCATCGCTAGGTCCAGGCCAACGCCGAGCGATTCTCCCAGTACACGTCGGGCGGCTCGATCAACCCCCGCAGGGACTCATCCAGCTGGGGCGTCCACTCGACTTCCATGGCCGACAGGTTGCTCCGCAGCTGCTCCACCGTGCTGGCTCCGCTCAGCACGACGTCTACGAACGGCTGCGCGAGCACCCCCGCCAGGGCGATCGCATCGCCCGGGGCGTCCGGCCGGCCCCGCTTCGTGAGCCGTCCGTTGGCCAGGGCCTCCTTGATGATCACGCCGAGCCCGGCGTCGTGCGCGTGTTGCAGTGCCTCGCCTGCCGAGCGCTCGATCAGGTTCCAGGTGGCCTGCACGGTGTCGAAGCCGCCTACCTCGAGCGCGTGCTCGATCGTCGCCGCCTGCTCGGTGCCGGTGGCGGTGAACCCGATCGCCACCCCGGACGAGCGCAGCGCCGCCAGCTCCTCGCGAAGCTCAGCGTCGTCGAGCACCCCGCTCGAGAGGGTGGCGGAGTGGATCTGGTACAGCGACAGGTGATCGCCCAGGAACGAGCGAGTCTCGCCTAGCTGCCGGCGGAAGGTCTCCACGCTCAGGTCCTTCACCTCGGGCGGATCCGCGTCCACCTGCCAATTCGCCGTGTAGGTGTAGCCCCACTTGGAGCCGACGGTGACCGAGCCGGGGGCGATTCCCCGCCGCGACAGCCACGAGCCGAGGAACTCCTCCGCGCGGCCGTATGAGCGCGCGGCATCGAAATAGCGGACGCCGGCGTCGTACGCGGCGTCGAGCACCTCGTGGCAGCGCCGCTCGAGTGCCTCGACCGAGCGCTCGGGCCCGAGGTCTTCGCCGTGGCCGAGATTCAGGTAGCCGGGCCGACCGAGCGCGGCCAAGCCGAGCCCGATGGCGGTGACCTGGAGGCCGGTGGATCCGAGCGTTCGCGACCAGGGCTGCGATGGCACAACCGCGATGCTACGCGTACTATCGCGTCCGGCCATGGCGGACGGGCTCACATCCTCACTCGAGAAGATGCGCGCCGACGGAGCGCCGGAGGTCGCGATCGAGACCTTCCGCCATTACTACGAGCGGCTTGCCTCCGGCGAGACGGGGACGATCCCGGAGAACGAGATCGAGCCCGTCGGCGATCCGCCCAGCGCGGCCGATCTGCCCGAGCCGGGCGACGCCGGACGCGACGCGCTCGAGCGCGCGGTGATGATCCGCCTGAACGGCGGCCTGGGCACGAGCATGGGGATGACGGGCCCGAAATCGCTGGTCGAGGCGAAGGACGGCCTGACCTTCCTCGACGTGATCGTTCGCCAGGTACTCGACCTCCGCGAGCGCCACGAGGTGCGCCTGCCGCTCGTGCTGATGAACAGCTTCCGCACGCGCGAGCCCACGCTGGCGGCGCTCGAGCGCTACCCCGAGCTCGATGTCGGCCTGCCGCTCGACTTCCTCCAGGGTCGCGTGCCGAAGATCCGGGCCGACAACCTCGAGCCTGTCAGCTGGCCGAACGACCCGGAGCTCGAGTGGACCCCGCCCGGCCACGGCGACATCTACACCTCGCTTGTCACCTCGGGCATGCTCGACACGCTGCTCGAGCAAGGCTTCGAGTACGCGCTGATCGCGAACTCGGACAACCTCGGGGCGGTGCTCGAGCCGCGCATCTTGGCCTGGGTCGCGCGCGAGGAGCTGCCGTTCGCGATGGAGGTGCTGCGCCGCAGCCCGGCCGACCGCAAGGGTGGCCACATTGCGCGGCGCCGCGGCGGTGGCCTCGTCCTTCGAGAGAGCGCTCAGGTGCCCGACGAGGACCAGGACGCGTTCCAGGACATCGAGCGCCACCGCTACTTCAACACGAACAACCTGTGGATCAACCTGGGCACGCTCACGGATGTGCTGCGCGAGCGCGGCGGCGTGCTCGGGCTGCCGATGATCGTGAACCGCAAGACGGTGGATCCGAGCGACTCGTCCTCGCCGGCGGTCTACCAACTCGAGACGGCGATGGGCGCGGCCATCGACGTCTTCGAGGGCGCCGCCGCGCTGCTCGTGGACCGGCCGCGCTTTGCGCCCGTGAAGACCACGAACGACCTCCTCGTGCTGCGCTCGGACGCCTACGTGATGGGCGACGACTACCGCGTGGAGCTCGCCCCCGAGCGCCGCGGCGAGCCGCCGTTCGTTGACCTCGATCCGCCCTACTACAAGCTGCTCCCCGCCTTCGACCTGCGCTTCCCGGCCGGTCCGCCGTCGCTCTATGCGTGCGACCGCCTGGCGGTGCGCGGCGACGTGGGCTTCGGCCGCGAAGTGGTGATCCGCGGCTCAGTGACGATCGACCACCCGGGCGATGGGCGGCTGGTGATCGAGGACGGGGCGGAGCTCTCCGGCTAGCTCAGGCGGGGGCGGCGCTGGGCGGCGCCGACACCCAGCCAGGTGGAAGCGCCCCGGCCGGAGCGAATCCAGGCGAGGGCCAAAACCAGCGCTCGGCCAATGTCGCGCACGGGCGACCTTGGATCAGCGGCCGGATGTCCCCGAGCGTCATCAACAGGCGCAGGCTGGAGCCGATTTGGAGGTCGGCCACGTTCGCGCTCTCGGGGTCTCCGAGCACCCCCTCGCTCACCCAGCCGTCGATGCGGCCGAGGTGGGCGGGGAGGTCGCGGAGGTCCTGCTGTACCTGCTCGTCGCTCGCATTGTTGATGCGGCTGGCCGCCCACGCCGTGGCGGGCGCGCCCGGCCGCAGCAGAGCCGGCGGCAGACCCAGCCTGGAGTCGCGCGCGTAGCTCAGCATCGCGTCAGTGCTGCGGCGCATCACGGCCCAGGTGATTCGTCGGGCGAGCGGCTGAAGCACCTCTTCGCCCCACGCCTCGGCTTCCTCTACACGCGCGCGACGCTCGGGATCGGCGGGCACGAGTCGCGGCTCCGGCTGCAGGTCGTCGAGCCTGCGCAGGATCTTCCGCGAGCCGAGCAGTCGCTCGCCGTCCAGCTGGAGCGCGGGCACGGTCACGCCGCCGAAGCGCGGCCGCAGCAGCGCCTTGTGCACCACCGGCAGGTAGTCCACGCGCTTGTAGGGGATGCCCTTGAGCCGCAGAGCCGCCTCCACGCAGTCGGTGGGATGCGATCCCGGCACGCCGTAGAGCTTGAGGGTGGTCATCTTTTCAGGCAGCCGGCGCGGCGTCCTCGAAGCGCTCCCGCCGGCGCTCGTCCTCCTCGGACTGCAGCAGCATACGCACGAAGAGGGTGGCGAACGCGACCACCAGCACCAGCGACTGCTCCACCATCATGATCGCGCCGCCCACGTTCTGGTCCTCCACCGCGGTGAGGCCCCAGATGCGCGGCACGTGCTCGTAGTAGCTGTAGGCGACGCCGTGCGACCAGGTGAGCGCGACCCCGAGGGCTCCCACGCTCAGCTTCGCCACCAGGAGGTACGCGAACACCGACAGGCCCGTAAGCCGCCGGCGCATCGGCACGGGCTGCACCAGCGGCCACCACAGTGCCACGCCGCCTGCGAAGAAGCAGAGGTGCTCGAGCGCATGCACGCCCGAGTGCTCGAGCGCGGCGTTGTACATCGCCGGGATGTGCCAGATGTAGATGAGGAAGAGCCAGACGGCGATGCCGGTGGCGGGGTGCGCGAGCGGGCCGAGTGCGCGTTCGAGCCTCATGAGCCGGCGCGTGACCGGGCGCATGATCACGCGCGAGAGCGACAGCAGCATCAGCAGAGGCGCGATGTCCCCGATCAGGATGTGCTGGACCATGTGCATGGAGAAGAGGTAGTCCTCTCCCAGACGGTCGATCGGGGATACGAGCGCCGCGAGGAGAACGAGCACGCAGCCCACTGCGCAGGCGGCCTGCAGAGGACCGGCGCCGCGGCCGCCCGCCTCCTTGCGCGCCGCGATGAACCTGCGCGTGTATAGGTATGCGTAGAGCGCGACCGGGATCAGCGGGATCGGGTCGAGGCTCCAGACGATGTGCGGGTGCACCGAGGCCACCCGCGTCAGCCCTCCGTTACGGACTTTTCACCCGGCACGCGCGAGATTGTCGCACTCGCGTGCCCACGCGTAACCAGACTCCCGTCAGGCTTGCCCCATGCCCCTCGCACGCCTGCTCTCGCTCATCGCCCCGCCGCTCTGTGTTGGCTGCGGCTCGGCGTGCCGGGTACAGGAACCGCTCTGCGGCGCCTGCCGGCGGCAGCTTCGCTGGCTGGGATGGGACCAGCACACCGGGACCGGAGTGGAGGCCTGGGCGGCGGTCAGCTACGACGGGCCCGCGCGGGCGCTCGTGCGCGCACTGAAGTTCGGCGGCGCGGTTCGGCTCGTGGACGCGATGGCGGCGCAGATGGCGGCCAACGCCCCGCCCGGCCTGCTCGAGGGCGTCACGCTCGTGCCGGTGCCGCTGCACCGGGGGCGCCGGCGCCGCCGCGGCTTCAACCAAGCGGAGGAGCTGGCTCACGCGCTCGGCGCGCGGAGCGGCCTGCCCGTGTCCGACTGCCTCGAGCGCCCGGCCGGCGCGGCTCGCGCGAGCCAGGTGGGCCGCGCACGGAGCGACCGCCTGACCGCGCTGGCGGGCAGCGTGCGGA
>JBKPDA010000187.1:0-9685 GCA_046727635.1 Actinomycetota bacterium
TTCGAGGCCGCCTGGGGCGTGCCGATCCACCCGCACTACGGCTGGCACCTCACCCAGATGTTCGAGGCGATGGAGGAGGGCCACCTGCGCACGCTCTACGTGATCGGGGAGAACCCGGCGCAGTCGGAGGCCGACATCAACCGCGCTCGCAAGCTGCTCGACGGGCTCGACATGCTGATCGTGCAGGACATCCTCTTCACGAAGACCGCGGAGATGGCGGACATCGTGTTCCCGGGGTCGGCCTCGTGGTGCGAGGGCGAGGGCACGGTGACGAGCTCGGAGCGGCGCGTGCAGCGCGTGCGCAAGGCGCTCGACCCGCCGGGCCAGGCGCGCGACGACATCTGGATCCTGTCCGAGCTGGCGCGCCGCCTCGGCTACGACTGGGGCCACCCGACCGCCGAGGACGCCTGGAACGAGCTGCGCACGCTGAGTCCGATGCACCGTGGCATGGCGTACTCGCGACTCGAGGAGATGGGCGGCATTCAGTGGCCGTGCCCGTCCGACGATCACCCCGGCTCGCCGTTCCTGCACGGTCGCCTGTGGGCGGATCCGCTGGAGGGCCCGCCTGCGCCGTTCAGCGTGGTGGAGCACGACCCGCCGGTCGAGGCGCTCGACGCCGAGTTCCCGATCCGCCTCACCACCGGCCGCCGCCTCGAGTCGTTCAACACCGGCGTGCAGACCGGCCTCTACCGCTCGCCCATGCATCGCGGCGAGTCGCTCGACCTGTCGCCGGAGGATGTGGACCAGATGGGCCTCGAGGAGGGCGAGCTCGTCCGCGTGAGCTCGCGCCGCGGTTCGGTGGAGGCGCCGGTGCGGGTGGACCAGTCGCTGCGCCCGGGGCTCGCGTTCATGACGCTGCACTTCCCCGACCAGGTGGACACCAACCAGCTCACGATCGACGCCACCGATCCCAAGTCGGGCACCGCCGAGTTCAAGGCGGCCGCCATCCGGGTGGACAAGATCGCGCCGGCCGTCGGCAGAGCGACCGAGGCCGCCGTGGTGGCGGGCCAAGACTGATGGACCTGCGGCAAGGCACGATCGGCGCTACGGCCGCGGAGCGCGAGGCCGTGGACTCGCTGCTCGGGCCGGCGGTGTCGCGCTGGGAGGGTGGCCAGCGCGCGTACGAGTTCGAAGGCCACATCGCCCACGGCGGCCACGAGGCCCGTGAGCGGCGGCACCTGCTGCTGCCGGTGCTGCTGGCCGTGCAGCAGCGCGTGGGCTGGATCAGCGAGGGCGCGCTCGAGCACATCTCCGAGCGGCTCACGGTTCCGCACGCTGATGTGTACGGGGTGGCGACCTTCTACGGGCTGTTGAGCGTGGAGCCGCGGGCGCCGCGCGTCGTGCACGTGTGCGAGGACGTGGCCTGCCGCTGCGCCGGCTCCGATGAGCTGATCGCGCTGATGGAGCAGCGGCTGGGTCCGCAGGACTCCGATGGCGATGTCACCTGGCTGCGCAGCCCGTGCCTCGGTCAATGCGATCGTGCACCCGCCGCGCTGCTCACGATCGCCGGCGAGGAGCCGGAGGAGCACGTGATCGCCCCTGCCGACGCGGACGCGCTCGTGGGCGCGCTGCACGGCGAGGGCGCGGAGTGGGACCCGCCCGCTCGCGTGCCGCAGGAGGGCTCTCCGGAGTTGCGGCTGTTGCGGCGCGTGGGCCGCGTTCGCCCCGACAGCCTCGACGACTACCGCTCGCAGGGCGGCTACGCGGCGCTGCGGCGGGCGTTGGAGCTCGGCCCCGAGGGCGTGATCCGCGAGGTGAAGGACTCGGGTCTCGTGGGCCGCGGCGGGGCGGCGTTCCCCACCGGCGTGAAGTGGGAGGCGGTGGCACGCCAGCCGGTGCGACCGCACTACCTCGTCTGCAACGCCGACGAGTCGGAGCCGGGCACGTTCAAGGACCGCGTGCTGATGGAGGGCGATCCGTTCTCGGTGCTGGAGGCCATGACGATCGCTGCGTACGCCACCGGCTGCGAGCAGGGCTACGTCTACCTGCGCGGCGAGTACCCGCAGGCACACGCGATCCTGGGCGAGGCGATCTCCCTGGCGCGCGCGCGTGGGTTCCTCGGCGAGGACGTGCTCGGTCACGGCTTCGCCTTCGACGTGGAGATCCGCTCCGGCGCCGGCGCCTACATCTGCGGCGAGGAGACCTCGATCTTCAACTCGATCGAGGGCTACCGCGGGGAGCCGCGCAGCAAGCCGCCGTTCCCGGTCACGCGCGGGTTGTTCGACAAGCCCACCGTGGTGAACAACGTCGAGACGCTGGTGAACGTGCTGCAGATCGTGCTCGAGGGCGGGCCGGCGTTCGCCCAGAACGAGCGGCGGCTGTTCTGCCTCTCGGGCTGCGTGGAGCGCCCCGGCGTGTACGAAGTACCACTCGGCACGACGCTCAGCGAGTTGACCGAGCTCGCGGGCGGGGTTGCCGGCGGCCGGCCGCTGCAGGCTGTGCTGCTCGGCGGCGCGGCCGGCGCCTTCGTGGGACCGGACGCGCTCGACCTGCCGCTGACGATCCAGGCCGCGCGCGAGCGCGGCGTCACGCTGGGCTCCGGCGTCGTGATGCTGCTCGACGACCGCGTGGACATCCCGCGCATGCTGCTGCGCATCGCCGCCTTCTTCAGGGACGAGTCGTGCGGTCAGTGCGTGCCCTGCCGCGTCGGGACCGTGCGCCAGGAGGAGGCGCTGGCACGGCTCGTGTCCGGGCGTACTCGTGGCAGCGTCTCCGACGAGCTGGCGCTGCTGGACGAGATCGGCGGCTGCATGACCGATGCGTCTATCTGCGGCCTCGGGCAGACGGCGTACGCGGCGGTGCGGTCGGCCGTCAAGCTGGGGGCGTTCTCATGAGCCTCACCAATGGCGCCGTCCGCACAATCGAGCTCGAGATCGACGGCTCCCCCGTCTCGGTCCCCGAGGGCTCCACGATCCTCGACGCCTGCCGCGCCGCCGGCATCGACACTCCCACGCTCTGCTATGGCGAGACGCTGCGGCCCGCCAACGTCTGCCGCGTCTGCGTGGTGGAGCTGGAGGGCGCGAGGGCGCTCGCGCCGGCCTGCTCGCGACTGGTCGAGCCCGGGATGAAGGTGCGCACCGACTCCGAGCGCGTGCGGCACTCGCGCAAGATGGTGATGGAGTTCCTCGCCTCGAGCGTGGACCTCTCCACCGCCCCCGAGGCGCAGCTCTACGTTGGGCAGTACGGCGCGGACCCGTCGCGCTACGGCCCGCCCGCTCCGCCAGATCCCGACCGCGACCGCAAGCGCGCCGGCCACCACGAGATCCCCGACGGCCAGACCGCGGCCACCGTGCACCAGCCGGTGAAGGTCGACAACGAGCTCTACGTGCGCGACTACTCGAAGTGCATCCTCTGTTACAAGTGCGTCGACGCCTGCGGTGAGCAGTACCAGAACACGTTCGCGATCACCGTGGCGGGGCGTGGGTTCGACGCACGCATCTCCACCGAGTTCGCGGTCGAGCTGCCGGACTCGGCATGCGTCTACTGCGGCAACTGCATCGCGGTTTGCCCCACCGGCGCGCTGATGCCGTCGCGTGAGCACGAGTTGCGCTTAGGCGGCGAGTGGAAGCCCGAGGCCCAGACGGTCACCCGGACGGTCTGCCCGTACTGCGGCGTGGGCTGCAACCTGGAGCTCGTGGTCCAGGACAACGAGATCGTGCGGGTGAACTCGCCCGACGACCACGACATCACGCGCGGCAACCTGTGCGTAAAGGGCCGCTTCGGCTTCCAGCACGTGCACCCGAAGGACGACGCCTAATCCGCGAGCTGCTCGACGAGCTGGCCGCCAAGACGCCGGCGCCGGGCGGAGGCGCGGCGGCGGCCTGGTCGGTGGCGATGGCTGCCGCGTTGGTGGAGATGGCAGCGCAGTTCGCGGAGGACTCCGATGCCGCCGGGCGCGCGGCTGCGCTGCGCGCTCAGGCTTTGTCGCTCGCGGAGGACGAGCTACACGCGTACGAGCCCGTCCTCGAGGCGCAGCGCCTTATCCCGCGGGACGATCCCTCGCGCGCCGCGCGGCTCGCAGACGCGCTTTCGCGCGCGGCCGACTCGCCGCTGGCGATCGCCCGCGCGGCGGCCTCGGTCGCCGAGCTCGGGGCCGAGGTGGCGAGCTCGGGAAAGGAAGCAGTAAAGGGCGACGCCCAGGTGGGGGTGGTGCTCGCGGAGGGGGCGTGCCGCGCGGCGGCGCGGCTGGTCTCGATCAACCTCGCTTCGCAGCCCGCCGACCCGCGGCTCGCCGAAGTCGCGGGTTTGACGCGCCGAGCCGCCGCTCCCCGGCGCCCCACGGCCTGACCTCGCTAATCTTCCGTTAGTGGCCAGGGTGCGTGTCACGCACATCACCGATCCGGCTTGTCCTTGGGCCTACTCCGAGGAGCCGGCGATTACCGCGCTGCGCTGGCGCTATGGCGATCAGCTGCAATGGCGGCACGTCATGATCGGGCTGCGGGAGTCAGGGGCCGAGTACGAAGCGGCCGGCTACACGCCCGAGCGCCACGCCGGCACGCCCGCCCGCTTCAAGCGCTTCGGCATGCCGTTCGGCGAGATGCGCCGCCCGCGCATCCCCGGGACCGGTCGCGCGTGCCGGGCGATCGTGTCGGCACGGATGGAGTCCGAGCACGCCGCCTACCTCGCCCTGCGCGCGCTGCGCTTCGGCTGGATGACCACGAACCTGCTCATGGACGAGGACGAGGCGATCGCGCAGTCCCTTGCCACCGTGCCCGAGCTGGACGCGGAAGCGATCACGGCCCGCATCGACACCCCCGAGGTGGAGGAGGCCTACCAGCACGACCGCGCCGAGGCGCGCAGCGCCGCCGGCTCGGCCGCATCGCTGCAGGGCAAGACCGCGAACTCGGACGGGGTCGAGCGCTACACCGCCTCGTCGCTCATCTTCGAGCGCGGCGACCTGCGCATGGTGGCGGGCGGCTGGCAGCCACTGGCCGCCTACGACGTGATCGTCGCGAACCTCGACCCCACGCTCCATTGCCGGCCGGTGCCCGACAGCCCCGTCGAGCTGCTGGAGGAGCTGCCCCACGGCCTGGCGACGCGCGAGGTGAGCTTGACGATGGCCGCCCGCAATGACGAGCCCGACGACGCTGCCGCCGCCGACGCGCTGCGTGAGCTGGCGGACGGCGGCGAGGCGGTGCGCGAGCCGCTCGGCGACGACGCGCTCTGGTATCCGGCCTCCGCCGCGAGGCCATCGGCGGGCGCCGAACGCCTGCGCGTCGTCAGCGACCATTAGCATCGCCGCGTGCGAATTGCACGCACGATCCTCATCGCCGCCATTACGGCGCTCGCGGCGCCGGCACTGGCGCACGCCACGCTCGTCTACCAAAAGGGCGTGAACACCACTTCGATCTACGTCGCCCAGGACGACGGCAGCGGCGCGAGGAAGCTGGTGAGCGGCGCGCTGCCCCACATCTCCCCGGACGGACAGACCGTCGCCTACACCGCGAACATCGACGGGGACAACCCGGAGCTCAGGGAGATCCCGGCCGCCGGCGGGCTCCCGCGGGTGCTGCTCAAGCCGTGGCGCTACGGGGTCTTCGCCTGGTCGCCCGACGGCCGCTATATCGCGGCGCAGAGCGGGCCGCTCAACGGCAAGCAGAAGCTCGTGCTCATCGACCGCACAACCGGCACCACGCGCACGGTCGCGCGCGGGTTCTTCTCGGGCGCGTCCTTCTCCCCCGCCAGCGACCAGCTGATCTACTCGCTCGTCGCCAGCGACCGCCAGCTGTTCCCGAAGTCCAATCTCGAGATCGCCCCCGTGGCCGGCGGGGCGCCGCACGCGCTCACCACCAACGGCCACAGCCTCTACCCGCTCTGGGGGTCGAAGCAGATCGCCTATGTCCGCTACAAGCGGCCGACCGGCCGCCACCGCCACGACGACGGCCCCAAGTACAACCTCTGGCTTATCAACGCCGACGGCAGCGGCGACCACCAGCTCACTCACGATCGAGTGCCGTTCCTCTTGACCGGCCTGGTGCCCACGGATTGGTCGGACGACGGCACGCGGCTGCTCGCCCAGTTCGGCGGTCAGGACACCACGTACGCGGTCACCGTCAATCCGTCGACCGGTAAGGAGAGGATCGTGGGTCGCGCGTCGCAGGGCATCGTCGGCACCGCGCTGTCGCACGACGGCTCCACGGTCCTCGGCTATACGGGCGGCGCGTTCGAGGACCCGAAGCTGCAGAACACGATCACCGCGCCGTACGCCGGCGGCTCTCCGAAGGTCCTCGTCCGGCGGAGCTACTTCGGCGACTGGACGCGCTAGCCGCCTGGTGAAGCTCGAGCAGATCGACGCGGCTGAGGTGGATCGCCTCGAGCCGCTCTGGCTGCTGCTGCACGCGCATCACCAGCAGGTAGCTCCTGAGCTGGCGCCCTACGTGGACGACGCGAGCTCGTGGGCCGTGCGCCGCGCGCTGTACGAGGACGTGCTCGGCGGCCGCGGGTTTGCCGTCGTGGCCAGCGACGACGGCGTCGACGTCGGCTACATGGTGGGCGTGGTCGAGCCCACACCGTTCCCGGCGAGCTTCGTCGCCGGCCCCGAGGCGGTCGAGCTCGAGACGCTGCTGGTGGTACCCGAGAGGCGCGGCACCGGCGTGGGCTCGGCGCTCCTCGACGAGTTCGACGAGCGGGTGAAGAACGCGGGCTTCGCCGACGCGGTGGTGGGCGTCGTGAGCGGCAACTCCGACGCCATCGCGCTGTACGAGCGGCGCGGCTTTGTGCCCACGGTGCTGACGCTGAGCCGCTTCTCGCGGGAGGCGCCGGCGCCGGCGGCGCGCCCGGCGGCGCCGGTCGAGGCCGTGCCCCCGTCTGCCCTCGATCGCCTGCGCTCCTTGTGGCTCGACCTGCACCACCACCATCAGCAGGTGGCGCCTGAGCTCGCGCCGTTCGTATCCGACACCAGATCGTGGGAGGTGATCCAGCCTGCGCTCGTGCGCGCCGCGGAGAACGATCTGCTGCTCCGGATCGGCCCGTCCGACTCGCCGCTCGCGATGGCCAGCGTGGGACTCATGCATGACGACCCGCTCTGGACCGACACATGGGTGACAGGCCAAGACGTGGCCGACATCCAGGTGCTCACGGTGGCGCCGTCGGCACGCGGGCGCGGCCTCGGTTCGACGCTCCTCGACGCGATCGACGAGCGCCTCTCGTCGGCCGGAGTGCGCGATCAGGCGGTGGCCGCGATGGTGCCGAACCGCGACGCGATCCGCCTCTATGAGCGGCGCGGCTTCAAGCCCACCTGGCTGCAGTTGACCCGCTTTGCCGCACGCTTAGGTTGACAGTGTTGTAAACCAGCTCTAACCTATGCCTTGACACTTGTGTAAAGGCAGACCGAAGGAGCACCCAATGCAACGCGAGCAACGCCCCTGGATCGTCTTGGTCCTCCTCTCCATCGCGCAGTTCATGGTCATCCTCGACGTGACCGTGGTGAACGTGGCCCTGCCCTCCATCGGCAAGGACCTCGGCTTCCAGCGGGACCAACTCCAGTGGGTCGTGACCGCCTACGTGCTGTTCACGGGCGGCCTGCTGCTGATGGGGGGCAGAGCGGCCGACGTGCTCGGCCGCCGCAGCGTTTTCCTTGCCGGCCTCGCGACGTTCACGGCGGCGTCACTCGCGAGCGGCCTGGCCCCGAGTCCCGAGGCGCTCATCGTCTCGCGTGCCGCGCAGGGGCTCGGCGCCGCGTTCCTGACTCCAGGCGCGCTGTCGATCATCACAGCCACCTACACCGGCGAGAGGCGAGCGCGGGCTCTCGCGGTGTGGGGCGCGATCGGCGGCGCCGGTTCCGCCGCAGGCGTGGTACTCGGCGGGCTACTCACCACCTGGCTCGGCTGGCGCTCGGTGTTCTTCATCAATGTCCCGGTCGGACTGGCGGTCGGGGCGTACGCGCTGCGGCTCGTGCCGGCCACGCCGCCCGCCAGCCGGGACCGCCGGCTCGACCTTCCGGGCGCTGCATCCGTGGTCGCCGGCCTCGTGCTTCTGGTGTACGCGATCGAGGGAACGGCCCAGCACGGCTGGGGCTCGGCTCGCACGCTGGTTCCGCTCGCGCTCGCGGGTGTCCTGCTGGCCGCCTTCACCGCGATCGAGCGACGGACCTCGCACCCCCTCGTGCCGCCGTCGACCTGGCGAGTGCGTTCGCTGGTCTCCGGGGCCACGCTGATGTTCGGCGCCACGGGAGTGCTCGTGGGCACGTTCTTCCTGAACTCGCTCTACCTCCAGCGCGTGCTCGGCGCCTCGGCGCTCGAGACCGGCCTCGCATTCCTGCCGATCAGCGTTGTGATCGGGGTCGGCGCGCACGTGGCGTCTCGTCTGATGGTGCGGATCGGAGCCCGCGCTCTCGCGGTCGCCGGCCTTGCGCTGCTCGCCGCCGGCGCGCTCCTGCTCGCGGCCGCGCCGGACCACGCGAGCTACGCGGGCGACCTGCTGCCCGGCTTCCTCGTCCTGGCGCTCGGCATCGGCCTAGTGTTCCCCGCCGCGTCGGTCACCACGATGAGCGAGGTCGAGCACGAGCGCGCCGGGCTGGCGTCGGGGCTGATGACCACCGGGCATGAGCTCGGGGCGGCGCTGGGCGTGGCTACCTTCTCGGCGATCGCCACCAGCGGCAGCACGTTCGCCTCCGGCTATGGCGACGGCTTCCTCGTGGCCGCGGTCGTGGCCGCCGTGCTGGCGCTCGTCGCCCTGGTCACCGTTCCCGCCGTGCGCCCCAGCGGCGAGGCGAGCTTCGCGGTGCACTGATGCCGCGCTACGGTGCCGCCGAGATGACGCAGCCGGCCACCGACCACCGCCGGGCGATCGCCGACCGCAATGTGGAGGCGATCCTCGATGCCGCCGAGCGCCTGCTCGAGAGCGGCAAGCAGGCCAGCATCTCGGCGGTGGCCGGCGAGGCGGGCCTCTCCCGGGTCACGGTATATGCGCACTTCCAGGGCCTCGAGGAGCTGCTCGAGGCCCTGGTCGAGCGCACCGTGCGGCGCTCGCTGAGGGCCATCGCCGCCGCGGAGCCCGACCGCGGTCCACCGCGCGACGCCCTCCGGCGCGTGATCGAGGCGAGCTGGGAAGAGCTCGGCCGGCACGAGGGAATAGGGCGCGGCGCCGCGGCCGAGCTGAGCGCTCACGCGATGCGACGCTCGCACGAGAGCGCCCACGGCCTCCTTCGCGAGCTGGTGGACCGGGGCCGGGCGGAGAACGCCTTCCGTACCGACGTGGAAGCGGGGTGGCTTGTCACGAGCTTCTTCGCTCTGGTCCATGCGGCACGCGACGACGTGATGGCTGGCCACGTGGACCGCGCGACCGCGCTACACGACCTCACTGCGACGCTCGTCGACCTCTTCACGGCGACGCCGAGCTAGCGCATGGCAGCGGCGTCGTACTGCTGCTGGATCCCGGGGTAGATCTGCTCGAGATCGTTGGCCAGGTTCGCCTTCACGAAGCGGCTGATGTCGTCGATGAAGATCTCCCCTTCTCCGGCGGCGATCCCCTCGAGCGTCCGCGTGGCCGCCTCCTCGGGAGCCACCTTCGGCCCCTCCACCGCGGCCGCCATGTCGGTGTCGATGTAGGCGGAGAACACGCTCACCACCTGGATGCCCTGCGAACGCAGCTCCACGCGGAGCGCGTTGGTGATCGACCACTCGGCCGCCTTGGAGGCGGTGTATCCCGACGACTGCGGGTTCGTCACCAGGGCGAGCACGGAGAG
>JBKPDA010000188.1:0-10099 GCA_046727635.1 Actinomycetota bacterium
CATGCACGCGATCCGCTGGGAAGCTCACAGTGAGCTGGTAGCGCTTGCCAACGAGACTGGGGTCGTTCTCCAGCCGCTGGAGGAGCGAGGCCATCCCGAGCATCAGCAGCACCACGGCGGACGACACCGCCAGCACGGCCACCGTCGCCAGCGTGCGCTTGCGCCACGCCGCGGCCAGCCGCATGCCCACGCCGAGGAAGCCGGCCCCGGCGAAGCGCGTCGGCCGGGAAGCAGGCGCAATCTCGGCGCCGCGCAGCACCTGCACCACGGGCCGCCGGGCCGCACGCCAGGCCGGCCATGCGGCAGCCAGAGCCACCAAGAGGACGACCGCGACCAGGGACAAGAGCAGCGGCCACACGAGCGCCCCGCCCGGCGGCAGCTCGTTAACAGTCTCGAGCAGCCGCGCCGACGGCCGGGCCGACACGAGCACCCCGATCAACACGCCCAGCGCCCCGGCCGGCAAGGCCAAGAGCGCGGCGTCGAGCGCATGCTGCGCCGCCACCGCGCGCGGCATGAACCCGAGCGCACGCGCCACGCCGATGCCCTGCAGCCGCCGCTGCACCTCCGCGTGGGCCGAGGCCGCGAGCATCACGCCTGCCGAGCCCAGAGCCACGATCGAGAACGCCACGAGCAGAGCGATCACGATTCCGGCCGCCTGGTCGATCTGGGTGCGCACGCCCGTGCGCGTGAGAAAGCGCAGGTTCGAGAGCCCATAGCTGGCCGCCCGCGCCTGGGTGAGCGTCTGCTCGAGGTTGCGCCGGTCGTTCAGCCAGATGAGGGCGAGGTTCACGTGCGGGTGAGCCGCGAACCCAGGCCCGAGGGCGGCAGCGCTCACATACACGCGTGGGCCGCTCGCCAGTGGGAACGCCACGTTGTCGGGCGACACCGAGACTCCCACCACGCGGGGCTCGAACTGGCCGATGTCGAACCGCTGGCCCACGTGGACGTGCCATTCCCGCGCCACGCCGCGCTCCACCACCACCTCGCCCGGGCCGCGCAGGTCGCGCCCGGCCACGATCGCGTAGCCGCGCGGGCCGGGACCGACGGTCTGCACCACGCCACCGTCCGACAGGTTGCCGTTCGCTCCGACCGGCACCCCCGTGAACTCGCGCCGGTACGTACGTGCGCGGAGGTCGGGCAGCGTTCGCAGGCGCTCGTCCACCAGCGACTCGCGCTCGGGGCTGAAACGGGCGATCACGTCGGGCAGGTCGGCGCGTGAGGCGGCGCGGTCGAACCCCGTCGAGAGCCCGTAGCCCACGGTCACGGCGGTGCCGAGCATCGCCGCCGCCGCGGCGATCCCGAGGGCCGCGAGCGCACTGCGCGCCCGGCGAGCACCGAGGCGGCGCACCGAGGCGCGCAGGCCGCCCGGCAGCGTCATTCCACGAGCCGCCCCGCCTGGAGAGTGAGTACGCGGTCGGCGATCTGCGCGGCCTCCGAGTCGTGCGTGACGAGCAGCACCGCGCGCGGCCCCGCGGCCACCTGGCGCAGCAGCTCGAGCACCTGGCGGCCGGAGGCCTGGTCGAGGTTGCCGGTGGGCTCGTCGGCCAGGAGCAGCGACGGGTCGTTGGCCAAGGCGCGGGCGATCGACAGCCGCTGCTGCTCGCCGCCGGACAGCTGGGCCGGTCGCCGCCCCGCGGCCTCGCTCAGTCCCAGCTCCTCGATCAGCCGCCGAGCGCGAGCGGGCGCGCTCCCGCCGTTGCGGCTCAGCCGCGTGGGCAGCAGCACGTTCTCCTCACCCGTGAGCTCGGGGATCAGGTGGAAGAACTGGAAAACGAACCCCACCTCGCGCCGGCGCAGCTCGGTGAGCCCGCGCTCGCTTTCGGCCTCGAGCTTGCGACCGGCGAGCTCGATGCTGCCGCCATCCGGGCGATCCAGCCCGCCGATCAGGTGGAGGAGCGTGGACTTGCCCGAGCCGGACGGGCCGATGAGCGCGATCAGCTCACCGGCATCCACGTACAGGTCCGCGCCGTCGAGCACTCGGCGGGCGGCGCGACCCTCGCCGTACGTCTTGACGAGCGATCTGGCCGTGACGAGTCGCAAGGACTCCTAGGCTAGGGCCCGTTTATTACGGCTGCGCCGGAGGCCCAGGCTCGCTCTGACCGTGGCGCGTCAGCACCCGCGCCCAATCGACGCGCACGAGCAGCACGATGGCGACGAGGGCCACAACCTGGATCGCGATCCCCACGGGCGAGGTCAGGCTGTCCACAAGCACCGAGCCGATGCTGTGACGGGCAAGCGACGCGGCGCCCACGTAGATCGAGTACGAGACCAGGCGGCCGACGAAGAAGGCGGCTGTAAGCGGCAGGAGCGGCATCGTCATCAGCCCCGCCGCCACGAACAGCTGGGCGGACGGGATGGGGGAGAGGGCGAAAAGGCCGAGCGCCGCCAGCGCCTTGCCGCGGCTGCCCACGAGCCGCTCCTCCACCACCGCCAGGCTCTCCTTGCGCGACTGCGACATGCGCCCGCGGAAATGGCGGCTGGTAGTAGCGAGCACGAAGCGGCCGGAGGCGGCGGCGAGCGCCCCGACCAGGACCAGCGGAACCGCGTCCAGGTGCGAGTTCAGCCTGATCGCCACGAGCACCGCCCAAGTGGGCGGCCCGAACGCCGGCAACAGGTTGATGCCGAAGACGACAGCCGCGGCAAGGAGATACCCGGTCATCCGCCCGGGCGCGCCGCTCGCCTAGCCGAGGCCCCAGGCCACGTTCGCCGCGATGTCGAGCGAGGACAGGACGCCCTCGGGACGCATGTCGGCATCCACCACCACGAGGTGGCTCGTGCCGTGCTCGCACATCAGCGACGCCGCGTTGCTCACGGTGTCGGCGCCGGACACGATCACAGGCCGCGTGGCCACGTCGGCCGCGGTGCGGGTCTCGTCCTCCATCGCGGCGCGGACCACCGCGAGGTCGGTGACCACCGTCCAGCCCTCGTCGCCGGGAGTGCCCTCGCCGTAGCCGGTCACCACGAGGCAGTGCACGTGGTTTGCGGCCATCGTCTGGGCGATGGCGCGCAGCGGAGTCTCGGGCCGGCAGGTGAGCACGCCGTGGCGCATGACCTGCGTCACCCGGGCGTTGGCGAACGCCGGCGGCAGCGTCGTGAAGTAGTTGGACTTGGTTCCTCTCATGCCGGAATTGTCCGCCTTGTTGGCGCTTCCGTCATCCGGAACCCACCGACGAGCCCGCTGCGGCTTTCCCGCAGCCTGCCCGGGCTCTACGCTACGCGGATGGGAGCCGAGCCCGACTTCGGGTCGCTGCCCGCTCGGGTGCTCGTTGCCGGTGGCGGCATCGCCGCGGTGGAGCTGGTCGTGGCCCTTCGCAAGCTGGCCGGCGAGCGCGTGGAGATCGAGCTGCTGGCCCCGGGCGACGAGCTCGTGTACAGCCCGCTGCTCGTCGCGGAGCCGTTCGGAGGTGGCGCCGTGCACCGCTTCCCGCTGAGCGAGATCCTGGCCGACCAGCGCGCCACCCAGACGCGCGGCCTGCTGGCCGAGGTGCGCGCGGACGCGCACGAGGCGGTGGCGGACGATGGCACGGCGCTCCACTACGACGCGCTGGCGATCGTGATCGGGGCACGGATCGCGGGCTCGTTCCCGGGCGCGCTTGCGTTCGGCGAATCGGCGGACCTCGAGCCGTTCAACGAACTGCTCGCACGAGTCGAGAGCGGGGAGGTTCGACGGCTGGCCTTCGCGCTGCCCGAGGAGGTGGCCACCTGGCCGCTGCCGCTCTACGAGCTGGCGCTTATGACGGCCGCCCGCGCGCCCTCCGCCGAGATCGTGCTCGTCACGTCCGAGACCGCGCCGCTGGCGATCTTCGGTCCCGCGGGGAGCAAGGCGGTGGGCGCGCAGCTCGAGCGCGCGGGAGTCGAGTTCCGCGGCGACGCAGCGGCCGAGGCGTTCGAGGGGGGAGTCCTGAGCCTCCGCGCGGGCGAGGCGATTGCCGCCGACGCCGTCGTGGCCGTCCCGCGCCTCGAGGTGCCGCCGCTTCCGGGCGTGCCACAGGGCGAGCATGGTTTCGTGGCCACCGACGAGCTGGCGCGCGTGGTGGGGCTCGCCGACGTGTACGCGGCCGGCGATGTGACGGCCTTCCCAGTGAAGCAGGGCGGCGTCTCCGTCCGCCAGGCCCAGGCGGCGGCCACCTGCATCGCCGCGCGCGCGGGCGCGCCCGTGGAGCCCGAGCCGTTCGAGCCGGTGCTGCGCGGCATGATGCTCACCGGCGCCGAGCCGAGCTATCTCGAGTCCGCGCCCGGCGAATCGCTGTCGGCCGAGTCGCCGCTCTGGTGGCCGCCGACGAAGATCGCGGACAGCTACCTCGTGCCCTATCTACTCGCGCACTTCAGGCTGGCCGTGCCGTCCACCGGCGAGCGGCTCGTGGACCTCGTCTCGAGCGCACCGGCGGGCGAGCCAGTGGCTGCGCGCCCAGCCCGCCCGCCCGCCTGAGTAATGTCAGCCCGATGACAGAGGACGTCGCCACCGAGACAGAGCAGATCAAGATCGTGATCGCGGACGATCACGCGATCGTGCGCAGCGGCTTGCGGATGCTGCTGGACGCCGAGGAGGACCTCCACGTGGTAGCCGAGGCGGGGGACGTGTCGTCCGCGATGCGCTACGTGCGCGCCCACCGGCCCGCGGTCCTCATCCTCGACCTCAACATGCCGGGCGAGCCCAGCCTGCCCGCGATCGGCACCGTGGCGGAGGTCTCGCCCGAGACCAAGGTGGTCGTGCTCACGATGCAAAACGACCCGGCGTTCGCGCGCGAGGCGCTGCGCGGCGGGGCGGTGGGATACGTGTTGAAGGAGGCGGCCGACACCGAGCTGGTGGAGGCGGTCCGGCTGGCGGCGCAAGGCAGGACGTACCTGCACCCGGAGCTGGGCGCCCGCCTGGCCACGGAGACGCCCAAGCCCGAGGGCCCGCCCGACGACCTCACCGAGCGCGAGGTGGAGGTGCTGCGCCTGATCGCCCTCGGGCACACGAACAACGAGATCGCCGGGCAGCTGTTCCTCAGCGTGCGCACCGTGGAGTCGCACCGCGCCCACATCCAGCAGAAGCTGCGGCTGTCCACGCGCGCCGAGCTGGTGCGCTACGCGCTCGACCACCGGTTGATCGAGAGCTAGTTCAGGGCCCGGCCGTGGTGCCGCTGCTCGACGCGGTGTTGAGCGGGAAGCGCGCGAGGATGAGGAACACGCTCGCGTCCTGACCCTGCTGGAGATCGAAGTTGAAGATCTCTGGCGCCGTGAGCTTGTCGAGGAAGTGGGCGGTCGCCCCCGCGCGCAGGGTAGTGATGGCCGGCGGTGGCGAGGGGAGCGTGGTGCTCAGCGGCCGCGACAGCTGGTCGTTCACATCGCCGCGTCGGAAGAACATGGCGAGTGTGGGGTCCTTCTTCGGCTTCGGTGGCATCAGCACCACCACCTGCTTCACGTCCTTGACGTAGCGGAAGGTGTAGAGCGCCAGCTCGAGCGCCTCGCGCCGCAGCAGCAGGCCCCGCTCGTTCGACGCCTTCCCGTTCTCGATCGAGCACTTCGCGCCGGTGCCGCAAAGGATGTAGAGCGCTCCCTTGCCGTCGGACAGCGCGTAGTCGGTCCTGTTCGGGCGCAGCAGCACCCGCACTGGGAGGCCGGCGATCTGCAGCGGGCCGCCCTCCACGGCAACGAGCTGCTGCCCGTCCTGCATGCGGTAGTTCGGGGCGATGTGGTCGGCAATCTGCTTGATTGCGTCGTCCCCGCCGGCGGTCGGCTTCCAGGCCGACCACTCGGGCGGCTTGGGCGGCCTGCCCGCCACGAGGAAGATGCCGGCGGCGGCGACTGCCGCCAGCCCGAAGCCGGCGAGCGCGGCGAACGCAAGCCGGAACTTGTGGACGTGCTGCTGCTCCCAGGCCTGGTAGGGCTGCAGCTCGTTCTTCTGGCGCGGCTCGAGCTCGCGATGCACCGGCTCGAGCTCGTGCCCGTGCTCTGGCTCGAGTTGCTCCTCGCCGCCCTGCTCGGGTGGGTTCACACCTTCGGCCATGCCGCCTCGTCCAGGAGATCGATCTCGGGCACCTGCAGTTGTGCCCGCTCGAGCAGTTCCACAACCTCGTCACCGTGCATCTCGCGCCGCTCCACGAGCACCTCGGCGATCATCTCCACCTTCTCACGGTTGTGCGCGACGAGGTTGTAAGCCGTCACGTAGGCCTGTCCGAGGAGGATCGCCACCGAGCGGCGCTTGTCGCGGTCGCCGAGCACCGTGTCGAGCGGGTCGTGGGCGAGCATGCTGCCGCTCCCGGCCCGGTTCATGATCTGGCTGCCGATCCTCTCGAAGCGGTCCATGACCTCCTTGGTCTTCTCCTCCCGCTCCTCGTCGGACACGCGGCCGTTCAGTTCGACCGGTTCGGGCCCCATCGCGCACATGCCCACCATCCACTTCGCCGCGCGCGTCGACGAGTACACGTCGCCGCCGACCCCGGTGGAGTTCTCGCTGTAGAAGACCCGCTCGGCGGCCATGGCGCCGAGGCCCCAGATGAGCTTGGCCACCTCCTCGTGGCGCCAGGACGAGAAGCGCTCCTCCTCCTGGATCGCCTGGTGGTGCCCGAGCGACCCCGAGCGCATGCGGATCGACAGCCGGGTGGAGAGCGTGCCCTCCATGTACACGTGGCTCGTCACCGCGTGCCCCGCCTCGTGGATCGCGACGGCGCGAGTCTCCTCGGGGATGTAGTCGATCCCGACGGCGGTGCCCGTCTCGACCGTAGTCATCGCCTCCACGATGTCGCCCCACTCGAAGTACGGGCGCTCGTCCGAGTGCGCGTACGTCAGCGCCATCGAGCAGACCTGCTCGATCATCGCCGGCGAGTAGCCGTTGGTGATCCGCGACAGCTCGTCGCGGCGCTGCTCGGTGTCGAGCTCCGGATCGTGGTCGACCTTCGCCATGTAGAGGTCGAAGATGTCCTTGCGGTCGCGCTTGGTCGGCGTGCGGAACCAGATGTGCCGGCCCATGCGGCCCGGTCGGATCAGCGCCGGGTCGAGCGCCTCGATCGGCACGTTGGTGGCCCCGATGAAGTAGATCTGGTGCGGCGCGGGCTTCGGCTTCGGCAGGCGCAGCTTCATGCTCCCGATCCGCTGCGGCACGAAGTAGAGCGCGTCGAGGAAGGTGTTGATCCGGTTCGTCAGGAAGCGGCGGATGAAGGGCGGATCGTCGATGCCGTCCATCTGCACCAGCAGCTGGTTGAGCGCCATGCCGTAGCCGCCGAACATCCCGCCGCCCGGGAACGCCTGCCGCACGATGTTGTCGATGCGGCCGTAGATCGGCGGCAGGGTGACGCGCGGCTCCGGCGCCCGCTCCGCGAAGACCCGCTCGCGCCAGGCGCGCGTCTCGAGGATCAGGTCGCCGGTGGGGGTGAGCGAGCCGTTCGGCCCGAAGAAGAGGTGGTCGTGGATCGTCCCGGGCCCAGCAGTCGCCGGCGCGCCCGAGTGTTGCGCGCCCTGGAGGGCCTGGCGGCGCATGCCCACGGCGTCGATCTCGTCGATGAACACGATGCACTGGCCGCCCCACTTGGCGGCGAGCTTCTTCGCCTTGCGCACGAGGAACATGACGATCACCACGTCGAGACCGATGAACGTCTGCGCGAAGCCGGAGCCCGGCATCGTCACGAAGGGGCAGTTGAAGCCGGTGGCGATCGCCTTCGAGAGCATCGTCTTGCCGGTGCCGGGCGCGCCGAGGAAGAGCAGGCCACGCTCGCGCTTGCCGCCGGCGCGCTCGAACGCCTCG
This sequence comes from Actinomycetota bacterium, assembly GCA_046727635.1. Classification (GTDB taxonomy): domain Bacteria; phylum Actinomycetota; class Thermoleophilia; order Solirubrobacterales; family Thermoleophilaceae; genus JAICJR01. The sequence goes on from JBKPDA010000188.1 coordinate 7,727, forward strand.
CCTGACTGCCAAAGGGAGATCACGCGGCGGACCTCCTCCTTGGCCTCCTTCTGGCCACGCACATCCTCGAGCCGCACGCCCCAGTCGGCGTCGCCCGGCTCATAGCCCTTCATCTGCTTGAGGCCGAAGACCAGCAGCGGGCCGAAGAAGATGAGGAAGTTCGCGAGGAACAGCAGCGGCAGCTGGATGCCGTAGATCAGCAGGAAGGGCGCGGCTTTGGTGATCGAGTTCCAGATGCCCGAGAGGGCCGCGCCGAAGCTCTCGCCGTTGATGAGCGCGACCGTCCCGACTATCAGGACGAAGAGCGTGCCGAAGAAGGTCAGCCGGCGGAACTTCTTGCGCCAGTACCACGCGCGCCGGCGCGCGATCACGTCCTCCTCGAGCAGCTGCGGATCCGCGTTGTAGAGGTTGGGCCAGGGGATCAGCCGGCGCGTGATGACGTCGACCAGTCCGCGGAAGGCCACCACCGCGGCGAACGTGCCGAGCGCCGCCAGCCAGAAGGGCCATTCGTCGCGCTGCCAGAGCAGCAGGAAGAACGCCGGGCTGGTGAGCAGGGCCACCACCGTGGCCGCACGACGCAGCGCCCGCCACTCATCGGCCAGGGGCACTTGACGGTAACCACGACTCTCCCGCGATCTCTCGCCTGAGGCGGGCGTCATCGTGGCCTGAGGTTACTCCGTGCGCTCGGCAGCGCCTAGGACATCCGGTCCTGATGCCACGACCGGTCGCGCGCCATTCCGCCGCCCGATTTGCAATGGTGTGTCGAGCCACGCCGAGTCATGGATGCCCTGTGCATCCGTGAGCGGGGGACCCACTTGGGCCAATGCCGTCAACGGCCCTGGGGCGAATCGCCGCCTAAGCGCTGCGTAGCGCGACTTCTTTCCGCGCGAGCCCGTCAGCTCACCTCGTAGGCGCAAGAAAGAAGAGGAGACTCAATGTCCACAACGCAAGCGGATATCGCTTCGCCAATTCCGTGGCGGCGTTCGCTTCGACGCTCCCGTGAACGCCGCCTGGCCGCCGCCCGCGCGCGCCGGCGCCGCATCCGCGGCAGGAGCGTCGCAATCGTCCTGGCAATCGTCATGACCGTGGGAGCAGGGGCCGCGCTCGCCGCCGGCGGCTCCGGGCCCGGGTTGCTGAAGTCGGGCTCGCAGGGCTCGACCATCGCCGCAGTGCAACGCGCGCTCGGCATCGGCGCCGACGGCGTGTACGGCCCCCGGACGCGGCAGGCCGTGATGGCGTTCCAGCGCGTTCACGGGCTGATCGTCGACGGGATCGTCGGACCGCAGACGCTCAATGCGCTGGGTCTTGGCGGGAGCGATCCGCCGACGAGCGGCGCGGGCAGCGGCGAGTCGACTTCGGAGCTGTCGCGGATCGCTCAGTGCGAGTCGGGCGGCAACCCGAACGCCGTCTCGCCCAATGGCCAGTACCGAGGCAAGTACCAGTTCTCGCGCGACACCTGGCGCTCGCTCGGCGGAAGCGGCGACCCGGCCGCCGCGCCCGAGACCGAGCAGGACCGGATGGCCGAGCTGCTGCTCGAGCGAGCGGGCACCTCGGCATGGCCGGTCTGCGGCCGCAGTTGATCCAGTGGGGCGGTCCCGTTGCCGAGAGCCCTAGGCGGGCAGCGGGACCGCCGCCGCGCCTGCCGCGTGGCTGGTCATCTCGAACCAGACGCACGTGCCGTGCTCTGACGTGATGCCCCAGCGGTCGGCGATCTCGCCCACCAGCATCAGGCCCCACCCGCCGGGCGGCTCCGCGCTGTCGAGCTCGCGGGAGCGCGTGCGCTTCGTCCAACCCCTGCCGCGATCGCAGACCTCCACCCGGATGCAGTCATCCGGCTGGTCGACGATCACATGCACACGGTCCTCGGGCCCCGCGCCGCCGTGGATAACACAGTTCGTAACCAGCTCGCTCACCAAGAGCCGCAAGTCATCCACGCGCTCCAGCTGCTCCTGGTCTGCCAGCTGCTCTATGGCGCGCCGTGCCGCGGAGACGGCCCCCGGCCCGCCAGTCAGCTCAATTGTCGTCAAAAAACCCCTGCCTGCCGTTGAGTTTGTCTTACCCAGGCGTGGGAGAGCAAGAAACCTCGCAACCGCCCGAGGCGCCGTGCTGGCGTTAGCGAGTACGGGGGTGCGGAGGTACGGAGGTACGGAGGTACGGAGGTACGGAGATTGTCGCGTCCGCACTTCCGTACTTCCGTACTTCCGTACTTCCGTACCTCCGTACTTCCGTTTCTCCCGCTTTCCGCACTCCCATTCCGGGTACTAGCCCTTCAGGACAACGGGAGAGGAGCTTTTCTTGGCCGAGATCGCCTTGAACGACGTCACGAAGCGCTACCCGGACGGCTTCGAGGCCGTGAAGCACATGGACCTCGAC
>JBKPDA010000189.1:0-6105 GCA_046727635.1 Actinomycetota bacterium
CCTTCGCCCACCGCGGATGCCACGCGCTTGATCGAGCCTGAGCGCACGTCGCCGACCGCGAAAACGCCCGGCCGGCTCGTCTCGAGAATGAAGGGCGGGCGCTGGCGGTTGTCGCCCGCCAAGTCGAGATGGGAGAGCTGCAGCTCCTGACCCGTGACCACGAAGCCGTCCTCGTCGGTGACCAGTGCGCCGGCGAGCCAGGCCGTGCACGGGTCGGCGCCGATGAACACGAAGGTGGCGGTCGCGTCGAGCTTGCGCGTGGTTCCCGCGCTCGTGTCCGCGACGGTGACGGCCTCGAGCGAGCCGTTGCCGTGCAGCTCGCGGATCTCCGTGTGGTTCAGCAGCTCGATGCCCGGCGTGGCCTCGATCTGGTCGATGAGGTAGTGAGACATGGTCGCTGACAGGTCGTCCCGCCGCACGACGAGGTTCACCTGGCGGACATGCTTGGCGAGGAAGACCGCGGCCTGACCGGCTGAGTTGCCTCCGCCCACAACCGCCACCGGATCGCCCATGCACATCTGCGCCTCCACCTGCGTGGCCGCGTAGTAGACGCCGGCGCCCTCGAAGTCGGCGAGGCGCTCGACGTTCAGCCGCCGGTAGCTCGCGCCCGTGGCCAGCACCACGGTACGCGCGCGCAGCTGCTCGTCGCCGTCCAGCTCGATCACGTGGTAGCCGTCGTCAAACGTGAGCGCGCTCGCGTTCGCGGGCACGGCTGTGCGGACGCCGAACCGCGTGGCCTGCACGGAGGCGCGCTCGGCGAGGTCGGCGCCCGAGATGCCGGCGGGGAAGCCAAGGTAGTTCTCGATGCGCGACGAGGTGCTCGCCTGACCGCCCAGCGCGACCGAGTCCACCAGCACGGTGTTCAACCCCTCGGAAGCGGCGTAGACCGCCGCTCCGAGGCCGGCCGGCCCCGCGCCGACCACCACCATGTCGCACACCTCCTCCGCCGATCGCCCGGTGCGCAGGTGGAGCGCCTCCGCCACCTGCTGGATGCTCGGATTCCGCAGGGCCAGCGATCCGCGCAGCACGAGCGGGGTCTCGCGCGGTCCGATCGAGAGGTACCGCAGCAGCCGGTCGGCGTGGTCGTCGCTCTCGAGGTCCATGAAGCTGTGCGGGATTCGGTTGCGAGTGAGGAACTCGCGTAGGCGCCGGGTCTCGGGCGAAAGGCTCGATCCGACCAGCCGGACGCCGGTACCCAGCCCGATCAGGAGCGCGCGCCGCGCGATGAACGCGGTGAGGATCAGATCGCCGAGCTGCTGGTTGGCGCTGATCACCCGCGTGAGCACCTCGCGGTCCATAACGATGGCCTCGCCGGACTCACGCACCACCGCGGTGTTGTAGGCGGGCTCGCCCGTCATCAGGCTGAGCTCGCCGACGAAGCGAGACTCGCCGTGCACGCCGAGCACGCGCTCGTCCGGGCAGCCGTAGGCATCGACGATCGCCACGCGGCCGTGCACCACCACGAAGAACTCCGACAGGTCGTCGCCGGTCCTGAACAGCAGCTCGCCCTCCTTCAGGGGACGCCGGTCACCGGCCGCGTCGAGCACCTCGATCAGCTCAGGCCCGAGCTGCGGGAACGCGGCGTCGCGATCGAATGCGGTCTCGGGGGAAGCGGTCACGCTTGTGCCGCGTTCTCGAGGACGAGCGCAACGCCCTGCCCCGATCCGACGCACACGCCGAGCACGCCGTAGCGCGCTTCGCGCAGGCGCAGCTCCGTTGCCAGCGTGAGCACGTAGCGGGTGCCCGAGGAGCCGAACGGATGGCCGATGGCCACGGCGCCGCCGTTTGGGTTCAGCTTCTCGTCCGGCACCTCGAAGCCGTCGAGCTGCTTGGGGAGCTCGCGCAGGATCGCCACGGCCACCGAGGCGTACGCCTCGTGCACCTCCCACACGTCGATGTCCTCGGGCGTGAGGCCCGCGCGAGCGAGCGCCTTCGGGATCGCGAACGCCGGCGCGATCCCCATCACCTGCGGGTCGAGCGCGTGGGTGGCCGACGAGACAACGCGTGCCAGCGGCTGCACGCCTAATTCCTCGGCCGCGTCCGCGCTCGCCAGCACCACCGCGCTTGCACCGTCGTTGAGCGGCGACGAGTTGCCCGCGGTCATCTGGGTCGTGTTCGGCTGGGCCGGCAGCGCCGCCAGCTTCTCCGGGGTGGTGTCGTCGCGGATGCTCTCGTCGTGCTCGAACAGCCGTGCGGGCTCCCTGCGCGTGGCGGGGATCTCCACGGGCTTGATCTCCTCGGCGAGCCGGCCGGAGTCACGCGCGGCGGCGGCGTACTGGTGCGAGCGCAGCGCGAAGGCGTCGATCTCCTCACGCGTGAGCTCGTAGCGATCGGCCACGTTCTGCGCGGTGCGCATCATCTCGATGTAGGCATCGCGGGCAAGGAGCGCAGGGTTTGGCGGGCCGCCCGCGCCGGCCCACATCGTGTCGAGCATGAACACCGGGCCGCGCGGCATGAACGGCGCCTCGCCCTTCATCAGCGCCCAGCCCGAACGCGACATCGACTCCACGCCCGCGGCCAGCCCCACGGACAGCTCGTCGCTGCGGATGGCGTGCGCGATCGAGATGGCACCGGAGAGCGACGAGGCGCAGAACCGGTTCACCGTGATCGCGGGCACCGAGTCGGGGAAGCCCGCGGCCAGCGCGGCCCAGCGCGCGATGTCCCCCATCCCCTCGTGCGCCGGGTTCACGCAGCCGGCGACGATGTCCTCGATGCGATCGAGCGGGACGCCCACCCGCTCGCAGGCCGCAACCATCGTCTGGCCGAGCAGGTCGTCCGTCCGGATGTGCGAGAGGGACCCGCCGTAGCGTCCCACCGGGGTCCGCACGCCACCGAGTACGAACGCGTCAGTCATCGCGCTTGAAGAGTGGCAGGAGCGCGGACACCTCGTAGCTACCCCGGTACACCACGCCGTCGATGAACAGCGTTGGCGTGCCTTGCACCTCGCCGGACGCGAGCCCGCTCTGCACGTCCCGTTCGATTCGCTCGAGCACGCCCGCGTCGGCCCGGTCACGGTCGAACCGTGCGACGTCGAGCCCGAGCTCGGCGGCATACCGCTGCAGGTCGTCCTCCTCGAGGGCCTTTTGGCGATGGAACAGCAGCCCGTGCATGTCCCAGAAGCGGCCCTGACGCGCCACGGCTTCCGCCGCCGCCGCCGCCGCGAGAGCGTGCGGGTGGATCTCTGTGAGCGGGAAGTGCCGGAACGCGAACCGAACGCGTTCGGGCAGCTTGCTCTCCACCATTTGGATCGCCCTGAACGCCGCCCGCGAGTACGGGCACTCGTAGTCGCCGTACTCGACTATGAGGCGCCCGGCGGGAGCGCCGCGGACGTGATCGATCGCCTCGTCGAGGGGTTCCATCGTCTGCTCGCCGGCCACCGCGTCATCGTGACACCCGCCGCAAGCCGACCCGTGGCACCATCCGCGCACGGCCCCGTGGCACAGAGGAGGAGACAACCATGCCACGCCTCACGGTAGGAACCGAGAACTCCGCTCCGGTCCAGATCCACTACGAGGATCACGGCAGCGGCAAGCCGATCGTCCTGATTCACGGGTACCCACTCAACGGGAACTCGTGGGAGCGCCAGGAGCGCGAGCTGCTCGCGAACGGCTACCGCGTGATCACATACGACCGGCGCGGGTTCGGGCGCTCCGACCAGCCCACGGTCGGCTACGACTACGACACCTTCGCGGCCGATCTCAACACGCTGCTCACGCACCTCGGGCTCGAGGACATCGTGCTCGGTGGCTTCTCGATGGGCACCGGCGAGGTGACCCGCTACCTCGGCAAGTACGGGTCGGACCGCGTCAGCAGGGCCGCGATGTTCGGAGTCATTCCGCCCTTCCTGCTGAAGACCGACGACAACCCGGAAGGCGTCGACGGCCAGGTCTTCGAGGGCATCAAGGCGGCGATCGTCAAGGATCGCTACGCGTACTTCAAGGACTTCTTCGACAACTTCTACAACACCGACAAGCTCGCGCCCGAGCGCATCGGCGACCAGGCGTTCCAGGCCAGCTTCAACGTGGCCGCCGGCTCGTCGCCCTACGCGACCTACGCGTGCGTCGACACATGGCTCACCGACTTTCGTGGCGACCTGCCGAAGATCGACGTGCCCACCCTGGTGGTGCACGGCACCGAGGACCGCATCCTGCCGTACGAGGCGACGGCCGCTCGGCTGCCCGGGCTGATCGCCGACGTCCAGGTGGTCACCGTCGAGGGTGGACCGCACAACATCGGCTGGACGCACCCGGAAGAGGTCAACAGAGCGCTGTTCGAGTTCCTCGCCGACTGGGAGAGGTGATTACAGCTTCGACTCACGCGAGCGCGATTCCGGTGGAACACTGACGGCATGGCCAAGGCTCGCGATGCTCCCACTGCTGACGCTGAGCGAAAGCGCCTGAAGCGAGCGGAGTGGAAGCGGTTCGGGCCCTACCTCTCGGAGCGCGCCTGGGGCACCGTGCGCGAGGACTACAGCGCGGACGGCGACGCGTGGTCGTCGTTCCCCCACGGTCACGCGTGCTCGCGCGCGTACCGCTGGAGCGAGGACGGGCTCGGCGGCATATGCGACGACGGGCAGCTGCTCTGCCTGGCGTTCGCGTTCTGGAACGGGCAGGACCACATTCTCAAGGAGCGCGTGTTCGGCCTGACGGGCCACCAGGGCAACCACGGCGAAGACGCGAAGGAGTACTGGTGGTACCTCGACTCGACGCCGACGCACTCGTGGATGCGCTGGCGCTACGTGTATCCGCAGCGCGCGTTCCCGTACGACGACCTGCTCGCTGAGAACGCGCGGCGCGACCGCGTCGCGCCCGAGTACGAGCTGCTCGACACCGGCGCGTTCGCCGACGACCGCTACTGGGACGTGACCGTCGAGTACGCGAAGGCCGCTCCCGATGACATCTGCATGCGGGTCTTGGCGCGCAACGCCGGACCGGACGCCGCCACCCTGCACCTGCTGCCGACGCTCTGGTTCCGCAACCGCTGGTCGTGGGATCCGGCGGTGGCGCGGCCGGTCATACGCGAGAGCGCCGGCGCGCTCGTCGCCGAGGACGAGGGTCTCGGCGCGATGACGCTGTCGGGCGACGGAGCGCCGCACCCGCTCTTCTGCGACAACGAGACGAACACCCGCCGCCTGTACGGACACGACGGCGCCGCCTATCCGAAGGACGGCATCAACGACCACGTGGTGAGCGGGGCCGCCACCGTCAACCCGGACCCGACCGGCACGAAGGCGGCGCTGTGGTACCAGCTCGACGTCGCCGCGAGCGAGACCGCGGAGGTGCGCCTGCGGCTGGCGCCAGGCGCCGGGGACCTCGACAGCTCGTGGTCGAAGACCATGAGCGCACGCGAAAGCGAGGCGAACGACTTCTACGCCGCGTTGGCGCCCGCGGCGACGGCGGAGGAGGCGCTCGTGATGCGCCAGGCGTTCGCCGGCATGCTGTGGAGCAAGCAGTTCTACAACTACGACGTCGAGCGCTGGCTGGAGGGCGATCCAGGGCAACCGATTCCTCCGGTGTCGCGCAAGACGGCACGCAACTCGGGCTGGCGCCATGTCTACAGCAGCGACGTGATCACGATGCCCGACAAGTGGGAGTACCCGTGGTTCGCCGCCTGGGACCTCGCCTTCCACTGCGTCACGCTCAGCCACGTGGATCCCGAGTTCGCCAAGGATCAGCTCCGGCTGATGACGCGCGAGTGGTACATGAACCCCAACGGCCAGCTGCCCGCGTACGAGTGGAACTTCGGCGACGTGAACCCGCCCGTCCACGCCCTGGCGGCGCTGGCGGTGTTCCGGCTCGACGGCGGCAAGGACCGCCAGTGGCTCGAGCGGGTGTTCCACAAGCTGCTGCTCGGCTTCACCTGGTGGGCGAACGTGAAGGACCCGGCCGGCGACCAGCTCTTCGGCGGGGGCTTCCTGGGGATGGACAACGTGGGCCCGTTCGATCGCTCCGCGCCCCTGTCGGACGGCCTCGAGCTCGAGCAGGCCGACGGCACGGGCTGGATGGCCCTGTACTGCCTCAGCATGCTGGAGATCGCGCTCGTGCTCGCGGCCGAGGACAAGGCCTACGAGGACGTGGCGGTGAAGTTCTTCGAGCACTTCACGAT
>JBKPDA010000190.1:0-8366 GCA_046727635.1 Actinomycetota bacterium
GCGGGGTTCGAACCGGCGCCGACTCGACCTGACCCGGTCGAGCTGTTGGAGAGCCAGGCGGAGACGCGTGTGCCGGAGCTCGTACCGATCCGTTACGGGCGGATGCTGGTCTCGCCGTTCACCTTCTATCGCGGTGCGGCGAAGATCATGGCCCATGATCTAGGGCCGACGCCGCGGTCGGGGCTGACCGTGCAGTGCTGCGGGGACGCACATCTGTCGAACTTCGGGGTGTTCGCCTCGCCGGAGCGGCGGCTGGTGTTCGACGTCAACGATTTCGATGAGACGCTCCCCGGCCCGTGGGAGTGGGATGTCAAGCGCCTGGCCGCGAGCATGCTGATCGCGGCGCGCGACAACGGTTTTCGCGCCAAGGATCAGGAGCGCGTAGTGCTCGACACCGTCAGTCAGTACCGCACCGCGATGACCAACTTCGCCGGGATGAACAACCTCGAGGTGTGGTATTCGCACCTCGATATCGAGAACGCGATTGAGGAGTTCCGCTCGCAGTTCAAGGCGAAGATGGTCAAGCGGACGGAGAAGCAGATCGCGAAGGCTCGTACCAAGGACAGCATGACGGCCTTCTCCAAGCTGACCCACGTCGTCGATGGGGAGGCGCGGATCGTGGACCAATCGCCGTTGATCGTGCCACTCGAGCAGCTCGCGGATGGCCAGGAGCGCGAGGAGATGTTCGAGGAGCTGCGGCGCTTGATGCGCGGCTATCGCGACACGCTCGAGTTCGACCGGCGGGTGCTGCTCGAGGAGTTCGAGCTGACCGACTTCGCTCGCAAGGTGGTCGGAGTCGGCAGCGTCGGTACGCGAGCGTGGATCGCGCTGCTCATCGGCCGCGACGGCCAGGACCCGCTGTTCCTGCAGATGAAGGAGGCCGAGCAGTCGGTGCTGGAGGAATTCCTCGGCCGAAGCGAGTTCTCCAACCACGGCGAGCGAGTGGTGGTCGGACAGCGATTGATGCAAGCCACCAGTGACATCTTCCTCGGCTGGCTCCATGTCGAAGCCGGGCTAGATGGGCAAGCTCGCGACTTCTATGCCCGCCAGCTGAAGGACTGGAAGGGCTCCGCGGTGATCGAGCAGATGGTCCCGAAGGCAATGGCGACCTACGGCAGGCTGTGCGGCTGGACGCTCGCCCGTGCACACGCCCGCAGCGGCGACCGCATCGCGATCGCTTCCTACCTCGGCGGCACCGACAGCTTCGACCGCGCGATCCTCGATTTCTCGGAGGCGTACGCCGACCAGAACGAGCGCGACTATCAGGCGCTCGCCTCGGCCGTGAAATCAGGAAGGATCGCCGTCGAAACGGGGCTCTGACTGACACTCCCATCGAAAGGAGCGGCCCATGTGCCGCTGGCTCGCATACTCCGGTGCCCCCATCCTCCTAAAAGAGGCGCTCTACGGGGGGACCAACTCGTTAGTCGACCAGAGCCTGCACTCGCGGCTCGGGGCCGAGACAACCAACGGTGACGGGTTCGGCGTCGGCTGGTACGGCGCCCCTGACACGCCAGGCATGTTCCACAGCACCGAGCCGGCTTGGAACGACACCAACTTGCGGGAACTCGCCGGCCACATCAGCTCCCGGCTGTTCTTCACACACATTCGAGCGGCGATCGGCAGCGCCGTGCAGGAGACCAACTGCCACCCCTTCCGCCATGACCGCTGGCTGTTCATGCACAACGGCTACATCAACGAGCTCGCGACCGTCAAGCGCGACCTCATACTTGCCGTGGACCCCTCGCTATTTCCCGAGATCCAAGGCCAGGCGGACACCGAAGTGCTGTTCTTCCTCGCGCTCACCTTCGGCCTCGAGCACGACCCGCCGGCGGCCCTCGAGCGCGCCATCGGGTTCGTCGAAGCAGTCGCTGAGCGCCACGGGGTCCCTCACCCATTCCAGGGCACGGTGGCGACCACTGACGGCGAGAGCATCTGGGCGTTCCGGTACTCCAGCGAGAGAAACTCGCGCTCGCTCTACTACACCACCGACGTTCCCACCCTACGTGAGCTCTATCCCGAGCGGCAGCTTCTCCAAGAATTCTCAGACGACGCGCGACTGATCGTTTCCGAACCTCTCGGCGACGTCGCCGGCGTCTGGAACGAGGTACCCGAATCCACGTACGGCGTCGTCGGGCCCGACCACGCTGAACTTCGTCCATTCCAACCCACCGCGCCGTCGACATCCATACCCGTGGCCGGGTAGATGCCGGTGTAGCTCGTCGCCGGTCTGGGATTCTCACGCTGATGGATGTCGACGCCGCCAGGGCGATCGCGAGAGCGGTTCATGGGGGCGACCGGCCGCTGGAGGGCGAGTCACTGCTCGGTCACATCGAGCGAGTCGCCGCCTTGGTCCCGGATTGGGCCCGTTCGGTCGCGTGGCTGCACGAGGTGCTGGAGCAGAGCGCCATGCGCGAGCAAGATCTGCTCAGCAGGGGCCTCTCGGACGACGAGCTCCGTGCCTTGCGGCTCCTCAGCCGCGAAGATTCCGGCTCGGACCTGGTCTATTTCGGCCATATCAAGCTGGTAGCGCAGGCGGACGGGGCCGCTGGTCGCCTCGCGCGCGCAGTCAAGCGCGCAGACCTCGAGGACCGGCTGCGCCACCCACTGGTTCGTTCCAACGGCTGGTCGCCGCCGTACGAAAGCGCCCTGCAGATGCTGAAGCGGGTGGGGCGGCGCGATGCGCTCCGTGGCGGGCGTCTGACCGCCGGGAACCCTGTACGCCCTGGCGCTTTGCCAGCGCCTTCGCCTTGAGGGCCGCGTACTCCGACTCGGTGATCACCCGAAACGGATGATGCGCGTCAGGTCGGATCCCTGGAGCGTTCAAACCGGGCACCACGCGTGCCCACACTCGACACGGAAGGGACGCACCATGTCAGATCGTCAACTCATACTCGCCGTCTTCCCAGATGAGCTCGCCGCCGACAATGCCGCAGTGGGGCTGAAGGACTCCGGGATCGCCAGTGGCGACGCCATCGGGATCCTGGCCCTCGATTCCCACGGCAAGCTCAAGACGGACAAGGTGGGCACACGAAGCACCGGCAAGGGCGCCGCAATCGGGGGCGTCCTCACTCTCATGGGCCCGGTGGGCCTTGGGGTGGGTCTCGCCGGCGGCGCGGCGGTTGGGGCACTCCACCACAAGAACCTGGGGCTGTCCGATGCCGACAAGGCGCGCCTCACCACTGAACTGACCGCAGGCAAGGCAGCAGTCGGTGTGCTGGCCCACTTCGACACTGCGCCCGCGATCGCCGACGAACTGAACCAGCTCGGCGGCGCGCCCGAGTCCCACGAGCTCAGCGACGAGGCCCTCGACGCTGCGGCAAAGGAGACCTCCTCGGCCTGACCGACAAGGCGGCGTCGGGGCTCCCGCGACATGAGGCCCGCGAGGCGATCGAGAGCGGCGGGCTGGAGGTGACTAGTTGAGCGTCGTCCGCTGGCCCGGCTGCAGCACGCGCACCTCCACTCCTGGCGCCTCGCGCGTGACCAGTGCCGCGAACTCGAGCGCCGGCTTGTCGCTCGCCGCCTGGCCCCGGAGGAGCCGCGGCAGCGCGAACGTGCCCCAGTGGATCGGGATCGCCACCCGGGGCGCAATCAGCGCGGCGGCGTGTGCGGCGCGCGGGGGGTCGAGGTGCCCGGGCCCGAGCGTGGAACCCCAGCCCCAGACGGGCAGCAGCGCCGCATCGAGCGCTCCACCCAACTCGGACATCTCGTCGAACAGGTCGGTGTCGCCAGCGAAGTAGACGCCGTGTGAGCCGTGCACCATGAAGCCGATCGGATCCGCGGCCGGACCCAGCCGGTGCCTGCCGCGGGCGTGAGTCGCGGTGGTGGCGTCCACGCGGAGCGGGCCGAGGTCCAGCCCTTCGCCCGCGCGCAGCTCGCGCACATCCCGCATGCCGCGGCGGCGCAGCCAAGATCCGGCCCCGTACGGCGCGATCACCGTGGGGGATGGTCCGATGCGCCGCAGCGACGCCGGATCGGCGTGGTCCGCGTGGAGGTGGGACAGCAGCACGATGTCGATCCGCCGCGCGGCATCCGGTTCCACCGGCGGCGGCACCCGCACCAGCGGGCCTACCCGTCCGCGGAGCAGCGGATCCGTCAGGACGCGCGCCCCGTCCATCTCGACCAGTGCGGTGGCGTGCCCGAGCCATGTGATCCCTGTGGCGTCCATCAGCACGAAGTGTGGTGCCGCCACCATTGCAGGGCGACCGACCGGGCACGAAGCTCCCCGCATGGAGCCGCGCGGTCGCTCCCGGCCGGTACTGCGCATCCTGGTGATCTGGGTGCTCACGGCCGGCACACTGCTCGGGCTCAGCGCGCTGCTCACAGATGTGCAGGTCAAGAACTTCGGGGCGGCTCTGGGCTCCGCGGCCCTGATCGGCCTCCTGAACGCCGTCCTCTGGCCCCTGCTGATCAGGTTCGCGCTGCCGCTGACAGTGCTGACTCTCGGCCTGGGGGCAGTCCTCCTGAACGGCGCGATGATCCTGCTGGTGGCCGCGATCGACCCGGGGCTCCACATCTCCGGTCTCGGCGCCGGGATCGTGGTGGCGCTGGCGGTCACGGTGGTCAATACAGCGGCCACCTCGCTGCTTGCCATCGATGACGACGCGTTCTGGGTCCGCAACGTCGTCCAGCGCCAGGCCCGGCGAATCGGCAAGCCGGCTCCCACCGACGTGCCGGGCCTGTTCTTCCTGGAGATCGACGGCCTGGCGCACGACGTTCTGGTGCGCGCGATTCGCGACGGGAACGCTCCGAACATGGCGCGCTGGGCGCGCGGCGGCACGCACACTCTGCTCCGCTGGGAGACCGACTGGTCCTCGCAGACCGGCGCCTGCCAGGCCGGCCTGCTGCACGGCGACAACGACGACATGCCGGCGTTCCGCTGGTGGGAGAAGGACCGCGACGCGCCGATAGTGACCAACCATCCGAAGGACGCAATGGAGCTGGAGCGCCGCCACTCGGACGGGCACGGCTTGCTCTTCGACGGCGGGGCCAGCCGGGCCAACATCCTGTCCGGCGACGCGCCCCACAGCCTGCTGACGATGAGCACGGTGCTGCGGCGCGACAGGCCGGGCAGGATCGGCCAGGACTACTTCGCGTACTTTGCGAGCCCGTACAACGTGCTGCGAACGTTCGCGCTCACGGTCCGCGAGGTGGTGAGCGAGCTATGGAGCGCGTCTCAACAGCGGCGCCACGACGTGGAGCCTCGAGTCCACCGCGGGCTCGCGTATTCGCTCGTACGGGCCTGGGCCACGGTGATCCAGCGCGACCTGCAGGTGGAGGCGGTCATCGCCGACCTCTACGCCGGCGTGCCGGTGGCCTACACCACCTTCCTGGCCTATGACGAGGTGGCTCACCACTCCGGGATCGAGAGAGCGGACACGCTCACCACGCTGCGACAGGTGGATCGCCAGATCGGCCGGATCGCAGCCGCCGCCGAGCATGCGCCGCGTCCGTACAAGTTCGTGGTCCTGTCCGATCACGGCCAGTCACAGGGCGCGACCTTCCGCGAGCGCTACGACACCACGCTCGAGGAGCTTGTGCACCGCGCGAGCAGCGCCGAGCCGGGAAGCGTTGCGGCCCCCGAGCACCCCGACGAGGCGCTCGCCTTCCTCGGCGCCTCGCTGGCCGAGGCCTCCGCCGGGGACTCGGCCATGCCGAAGACACTCCGGCGGGTGAGGCGCGACGGCGAGGACAAAGACGACGCGAAGGCGAACGGGCAGGCGCCGGAGATCTCCGTGATGGCGTCCGGCTGCCTGGGGCTCGTCTCCTTCCCGCGCGAGCCCGGTCGTCTCACCCTGGAGCGCATCGAGGCTCTCCACCCGAGCCTGATGCCGACCCTGGTCTCGCATCCCGGGATCGGTTTCGTCCTCGTCCGCTCGCAGCTCCACGGGCCCCTTGCGATCGGGGCGCACGGGGTCAACCACCTCGACTTCGAGATGGTCGAGGGAGAGGACCCGCTCGCCCCGTACGGGCCCAACGCTGCCCGCCACGTGAGGCGCACCGACGGCTTCCCCCACTGCCCGGACATCGTGGTGAACAGCACCTACTGGCTGGACACCGATGAGGTGGCGGCGTTCGAGGAGCTGGTCGGCTCGCACGGCGGCATGGGGGGCACACAATCGTTCCCGTTCCTGCTCCACCCGGTGGAGCTAGAGCCCCCTCCCGAGCCGCTCGTGGGCGCTGAGGCGGTGCACCGCCAGCTCCGGAGCTGGCTGGTCCAGCTCGGGCACGAGCGCTACGGCGAGATCGCCGCAGACGTCAGTGCACCAGCGCCTTCACCACGATGAGAATGGCGCCGATGGCTCCCACCGCCGCGGCGTGAACGAGTGACGCCATGAGGTGCGCGCCTGCCAGCCGCGCGGCGCCGAAGCCGTAGAACGCGATCAACCCGAGCCCGGACCATCTAGCGATGACGAAGGCGGTGTGAGTCTCCATGACACCCGCCGCGGCCAGGATGAAGAACACGGCGGGGAAGGCGGTACCGAGCGCGATCGCGCCCACTTCCTCGGCTACGCGACGAAACTCCCGCCGCTCCATGCCGAGCTTGTGAGCGCGCAGCTCGCCGCCGATGAAGTCGCTGTACAGCTCCGCGAGCGAGACCGCCACCGCGGTCACGACCAACGTGGCGACGACAGCTCCCGCGGACGGCGGGTGGTCCTGCAGGGCCACCACGAGCGCCAAGCCGATGATCGTGCCGTAGATGATGCGGGACACCTGGCGAGACCCGAGATGGGATTCGAGCGCACGGAGCACAGCCTGTAACGATCACGCTTGACGCGGGCTGGCATTTCACCCCCTTCGCATGATGTTGAGCCCAGCCTCCGAACCTACGCTCGGCCACCCTGAGGACCGGCGTCGGAGAAAGGAGCATGGGATGTGTCGCTGGATGGCGTGGTTCGGTCAGCCGGTGCTGATCGAGGAGCTGATGTTCAAGACGCAGCACGGGATCGTCGACCAGAGCCTGCACGCGCGGATGGGCGCCGAGCCGACGAACGGCGACGGCGTGGGCCTGGGCTGGTACGGCCATGGCGATACGCCCGCGCTCTACCGCAGCATCGCCCCTGCCTGGAGCGACGTGAACCTGCGCGAGATCGCCTCGCACATCGAGTCGCCGCTGTTCTTCGTCCACGTGCGGGCGGCGATCGGGTCGCCCGTGCAGGAGACCAACTGCCACCCGTTTCGCCACGGCCAGTGGCTGTTCGTGCACAACGGCTATATCGCCGACTTCCACCTGATCCGGCGAGATCTCATGCTCGCGCTGCACCCCGAGCTGTTCCCGAACGTTCACGGCTCCACCGATACCGAGGTGGTGTTCCACCTCGCGCTCACCTTCGGGCTCGAGAACGATCCGATCGCGGCCCTCGAGAAGACGGTCGGCTTCATCGAGGAGACGGCGCGCCGGCGCGGCGCCGAGGTGGAGGTCCAGGGAACCTTCGGCGTCTCGGACGGCGACACTCTGTGGGCCGTCCGCTACTCCACCAGTGGCCCTGCCCGCTCGCTCTTCGCGTCGAGGGACGTGTCCACGCTCCAGGCCCTTCACCCCGAGCTTCCCCGCCTCAAGCTGCTGAGCACGGACGACCGCGTGATCGTCTCGGAGCCGTTCTCCGACCTGCCCGGGCTCTGGCAGGAGATCCCGGCGAAGATCGCGGTGACGGTTCGGCACGGCGGCGTGCTCGAGGAGCGGCTTTTCGTCCCACGACCGGGCGAGGCGGCCCCGAGCCGCGACGTGGCCGGAGTGGCCGATGGCTGAGCGCCTGCCGGCATGGGCGCAGTGGAGCGAAGCTGGGGTCGACCATCCGTGGACGGTCGGGGTGGAGGAGGAGGTCATGCTCCTCGACGCCGGCGGCACGGCACTGGCAAACCGGATCGACGACGTCCTTGCCGCCGCCCCGCCGGCGCTACAGGCGCACACCTCAGCCGAGACCCACGCCTGCCTCATAGAGCTCAAGACCTCCCCGCACGCGACCGTGGCCGACATGGCGTCAGAGCTCGCCGTCCTCCGCAGGTGGCTCGATGCGCTCTTGCGGGATGAGCTGGGCCTGCGCGCCGCGGTGGCGGGCACCCATCCCACGGCCACCTTCTCAGAGGTGGCCGTCTCGTCGAGCTCCCGCTATCGCAAGATCGAGGCGCTGACGCGAGCGGTGGCCCACCGCGAGCCGACGATGGCTCTCCACGTACACGTGGCGGTGCCGGACGGCAGCGCCGCGGTGCGCGCCCTCGACGGGCTGCGCAGCGATCTGCCGCTGCTGCTCGCGCTGTCGGCGAACTCGCCCTTCTGGCGGGGCAGCGACACCGGCTTCGCGTCGATTCGCACCCCGATCCTCTCGATGTTCCCCCGCTTCGGGATACCGCGTCACTTCGGCAGGTAC
>JBKPDA010000191.1:0-11612 GCA_046727635.1 Actinomycetota bacterium
CGGTCCACGATCTCCACCATCCCGTCGGGGTCGATCTTGGCCAGGTCGCCGGTTCGCAGCCAGCCGTCGCGCCAGCGCTCGTGGGCGTCGGGGTCATCCGGCTCGTAGTAAGCGCTCGCCACGTGCGGGCCCCGCACCTCCAGCTCGCCAACCGCCTCTCCGTCCCAGGGCAGCTCGCTGCCGTCCTCGTCGATCAGCCGCAGCTCCACCAGCGCGGTGGCCGGGCCCTGGCGCGAGGCGCCTTCGCCCTCGCCGGTCTCGCGCGACATCGTGCCGCTTGGCGACATCTCCGTCATGCCCCAGCCCTGCGCGATCGAGATGCCGCGCTCGCGGTAGCGGCGAATCAGCGCGTTCGGCACGGGCGCGCCGCCGATCAACAGCTCGCGGAGCGACGAGAGGTCGCGCTCGCCCGAGTCGAAGATCCGCTCCATCTCCACCCACAACGTGGGCACTCCCGCCGCCTTGGTCACACGCTCCTCCTCGATCAGGCGGGCGAGGTGGTCGGGAGCGTTGCTGGGCCCCTGCCACACGAGGTCGGCGCCGGTGAGCGCGCAGGTATACGGGAGGCTCCAGGAGAGCACGTGGCAAACGGCCGTCACGGGCAGGACGGTGTCCGCGCGCGAGATCGCGTGGTTGTCCACCATCAGCTCGGCCAGCGAGTGCAGCACCGTGGAGCGGTGGGAGAAGACGACGCCCTTCGGGTTGCCGGTGGTGCCGCTCGTGTAACAGAGGGCGAGGGCGTCGTTCTCACCGGCCTGGATCGGCGAGAAGTCGGGCGCCGCGGCGGCGATCAGCTCCTCGTAGCGCAGCTCGTCCGCGAACGGCGGCGCCACCTCCTCCCCGTCCTCGATCACCACGAACCGCTCGACACCGGTCAGGCGCTCGCGCACCGGGGCGAGCAGTCCGGTCAGCCCCGCGTCCACGAACATCACGCGCTGCCCGGAGTGGCCCACGATCCACGCCACCTGCTCCTCGAACAGGCGCGTGTTCACCGGGGCGAGCACGGCGCCGGCGGCCGGCACCCCCAGCATCAGCTCCGCGTGCTGGTGGGTGTTGCGCGCGAACGTGCCCACGCGATCGCCGGGCGAGACGCCCAGCTCGGTCAGCGCCGCCCGCAGCCGCGCCGCCCGCGTGCCCACCTCCTCCCACGTCATCCGGATAGAGCCGTCGGCGGTGCCGGTGACCACCTTGCGTCCGCGCGCGTGGCGCATCATGCGTCGCCAGACGAGCTCCATCGTCAGGGGCACTTCTGTCATGAGGCCCTGCACAGCGGCGAAGACGCTACCGCCCGCGGGCCACGAGCAGATGGTGGAGCGCGTCCGACCCGACGTACGCAAGGCCGAACGGTGCGCCGGCCTCGGAGAGCTCCCCCCAGAGCTCGGCGGCGTCGGCGGCCGGCGCCACGAGCAGCCAGCGCTGCTCACTCTCGCGCAGCACGAGCGTGGGGATGCCGGCGATCGACTCGGAGCGCACGCCGCCGCCCGGCAGCTGCTGCGCGCCCGCGCGAGTGAGCACCTTCGGAGCGGCCGGACCCATGAGGCAGAGCGCCACCCGCTCGGTCGTCACATCGGTCACGCGCACGTGGGTGCCCGCCACGCGCCGCTCCACGTCAAGAAGAACCGCCGCGTCCGCCCCCGGCACGCCGAGCACGAGCGCCAGCTGCGGTGACAGCGAGCACCACCACCCGTGACGGTCACGCGACGGGCCGCAGGGATCGAGTGGCGGGTGCAACGTGGCGAGCGCCTCGGCGCTCCCACGCAGCTCGAGCTTGGCGATGCTCGACACGTCCGCCAGGCCGGCCGCGGCGCGGCTCACCGCGAGCTCCGATGCCAGCGACCCGAAGTCCGCCGCCACGAGCCACCCCGCGCGCTCCGCCATGTGCGCGCCCGCGCGCTTCAGCACGCCGTCGAGCGGGCTCTGCGCGAGCGGCAGTTGGAGCTCCGAGCTCACCGCTCGGGCGCCTCCGCCGGCGCCCGCTCGGGCAGCCTGATCAGCGACGCGCCCGGCATGCCCTGGAGCACCTCGTGGTTCTCGAGCACCACCTCCAGGTTGCGGGCGGCGATCCGCGCGTGCTCGCGCGCGAGCGCCTCGCCCCGGGTGCCCTGGCGGCGCTCGATCGCGTCCGCGATGGCGCGGTGGTGCGTCTGCGCGAGCACCAAGATCTGCCGCGACTCGGGCAGCTGGGCCTGGGCGAGCACGAACGCGCTGGCCGATGCGAACGGCAGCGCCACCATGCTCTCCACCGCGCGCGCCAGCACCGGGCTGTGGGCCGCGCTGACGAGCAGCGCATGGAAGCGCTCGTTCAGCTCCATGTAGCGCACGAACGACTCGTAGTCGTCGCTCTGCACCTCCACCTCCATGCGCTCGATCAGCGTGTGAATCGCCGCGAGCTCCCGGCGGCTCAGGCCCCGCTCGGCCGCCAGCCTCACCGCCGTGCCCTCGAGCACGCCGCGCAGCTCGATCGCGTCCTGCACGTCGGAGTGGCTGAATTGGCGCACGGCGTAGCCGCCGCCCGGCAGGAGCTCGAGCAGCCCTTCGTGCTCCAAGGTGGCGAGCGCCAGGCGAAGCGGCGTCCGCGACACGCCGAGCCGCTCCACCAGCGGCAGCTCCGACATGCGCGTGCCGGCCTTGAACTCGCCGCTCAGGATCAGCTCCCGGAGGCGCAGCAGTGCCCGGGTCGACTGCGAGGTGCCGTCGTTCTTGCCGCTCATCAATCTCCTCCTGGGCGGGAGCGTACAACCGCTCACGATTGTATGCAAGCGACCGTTCCGTCCACACTCGAAGGCCCGAAATCAGCCCGAAAAAGCCGCGAACGGTTCCCTGTTGCATACAGCGTTTCCGCTGTGATAGCTTCGCCCTCCCCCGGACCGCAGGCCGTGATGGAGCTCACCGAAGTACGGGCCATCGACTTCCACGTTCACGCGGAGGTGTCGCTGAGCGGCACCGATCCGCGTCCCAGCGAGCTGCGCGCCGCCGCCAAGCGCTACTTCCGCGACGCGAACGTGGACCCCACGGTCGAGGACGTGGCGGAGCACTACCGCGAGCGCGGGCTCGCGTGCGTGCTTTTCACGGTGGACTGGGGGCCGGAGAACGAGAAGCCGTCGGTTCCCAACGAGGAGATCGCGGCGGCCGCGGCCGCCAATCCGGATGTGCTGATCCCGTTCGCGAGCATCCACCCCGCGCGCCCGAACGCCGTGGAGGAAGCGCGCCGGCTGATCCAGGAGCACGGCGTGAAGGGCTTCAAGTTCCACCCGAACGTGCAGGCCTTCTTCCCGAACGACCGCTCGGCCTACCCGCTCTACGAGGTGATCGCCGAAGCCGGCCTTCCTGCTCTCTTCCACACCGGGCACAGCGGGATCGGCTCGGGCCTTCCCGGCGGCGGCGGCGTGCGGCTCAAGTACTCGAACCCGATCCACGTCGACGACGTGGCGGTTGACTTCCCGGACCTGAAGATCGTGCTGGCGCACCCGTCCTTCCCCTGGCAGGACGAGGCGCTCTCGATGGCGATGCACAAGCCGCAGATCTACATCGACCTGTCCGGCTGGTCGCCGAAGTACTTCCCTCCGCAGCTCGTGCACTACGCCAACACGCTGCTCAAGCACCAGGTGCTGTTCGGCTCGGACTTTCCGATGATCACGCCGGACCGCTGGCTGCGCGACTTCGAGCGGCTCGAGATCGATCCGGAGGTCCGGCCGCTGATCTTGAAGGACAACGCCGTGCGCCTGCTCGGCCTGGACAACGGGGCGGGCGCCTAAGGCAATACGGCAACCCAAGCGACCCCCAAGAGGAGGAGAGACAGTGAGGGGATCCAGAGGAGGAACTTGGTCGGCCGCGCTCGCCGTCGTGCTGGCGGTCGGCCTCGCCGTGACGCTCAGCGCGTGCGGCAGCAGCAAGAAGAGCAGCACCACCCCGGCCGCAACCACGCCCGCGGCCGCGGCAACGACGGACGCCTCGAAGTGCGGCGACAAGCCAGGCGTGGCGGCCACCGGCACCCCGATCAAGCTCGGAGCGATCGCGACGAAGCAGCCGGGGACCGACTTCACGGACATCCCGAACATGGCCAAGGCCTACTTCGACTGCGTCAACGCCAACGGCGGGATCAACGGGCATCCGATCCAGTACTCGGTCGAGACCGAGCAGACCGACCCGGCTCAGGTGGCGTCGCTCGCGCACAAGCTGATTCAGACCGACAAGGTCGTCGGGATCGTGGGGAACACGAGCATCATCGAATGCGCGGTCAACCACAAGTACTACGAGCAGCAGGGCTACTTCATCATCGACTCGGGCATCGCCCCGGAGTGCTACGGCACCTCGAACAGCGCGCCCGTGAACATGGGTCCGCGCTACAGCTCGGACGGCGCCGTGCAGTACGCGATCAGAGCGGGTGCCAAGAAGATCGTGTTCGACCAGTCGAACGTGCCGGGCACCGACTACATCGCCGCCGGCCCGGCGGCGATCGCCAAGGACGCGGGCATTCCGATCACCCAGCTGAAGGAGAACGTGCCGATCCAGGACGCCAACTCGGTGGCTATCAAGGAAGTGCAGGCCGCGGGCTCCGACGGAGCGGTGGTGCTCAACTTCACGCCACCGGAGGCGCTCAAGATCCTCCAGGCCGCCTCCCAGCAGGGTCTGGCGGACCGAGTGAAGACGTGGGCGTGCTCGACGCCGTGCAACACCGACTTCCTCGCCAAGGCGTTGGGGTCGCAGTGGGACGGCAAGCTGGGCGTCAACGCCGAGCTGAACCTGACGAGCGCTAATGGCCCGCAGAGCCAGCTCTACCGGGCCGTCCTCGCCAAGTACGGCAAGGCCGTCTCGGGCGGGCTCGGCAGCTTCAGCCAGATGGGATTCACCGAGGCGCAGATCGCGGTCGACGCGCTCAAGACGATAAGCGGCGACTACACAGCCAAGTCCGTCAACCAGGCCTTCAAGAACGTCAAGAACTTCAAGACAGACATTCTCTGCAAGCCCTGGTACTACGGCGACGCGCCACTTCATATCCCGAACAACACCGACCGCACCGTCACGCCGCAGGGCGGCAAGATGGTCCAGAAGGAGGATTGCTTCCCGATCTCGGACGTGGACCCGGCCATCAAGCAGGTCCGCGGCATCGAGGCAAAGCAGGGCAGTTAGCAGGGGTTTTGTGTTTCTGAGCATCGTCTGTGGCCCCGGACGAGGGTGCTGCCGTCCGGGGTCCAGGCGATGATCCCGAAACGCCTGTATGCAACGGCAAGCGGCGCGATTTCGATCGCGCCGCGCTATGCACACGGCGCACGATATCCGGTCGAAAAACGCCGATGTGAATTTGTCAGTTGCATACCAAGACAGGCCTGTGATAGCTTCGCGCCTCCCCGGACCGCAAGCGGCACCCTTACGGTGACCGAGGCCATTCCAGAGTCGCTCCAGCTCCATTTCCAGGACCTTCAGCGCGTGCCCCACGTCACCGTGGTGCCGGGCGTGGAGGCCCACGGCCCGGGGGAAGCGTTGTTCAAGTCTGATGAGTCGTCGACCAGGTCCGACGACTCCTCGGGGAACTCGCCGCGCCTAGTCGCGGCGCGACGAGATCTGGTCCAACGAAGGAGGGGCATTGATGGGGATGAGAGGAAGGACGTGGTCGGCTGCGCTTGTCGTTGTGCTGGCGGTCGGCCTCGCAGTGTCGCTGTCGGCGTGCGGAAGTAAGAAGAAGAGCAGCACAACGAGCGCTGCCGCCCCCGCGGCAACCACAGGGGGCTCCACCGCCGCCGCGACCGACGTCACCAAGTGCGGCACCAAGCCCGGCGTCAAGGCGACGGGCACGCCGATCAAGCTCGGAGCGATCGTCACGAAGCAGCCCGGTACGGACTTCACCGACGGGGCGAACATGGCGAACGCGTACTTCAACTGCGTCAATGACAACGGTGGCATCAACGGTCACCCGATCCAGTACACGATCGAGACCGAGCAGACCGACCCGGCTCAGATCGCCGGCCTCGCCCACAAGCTGATTCAGACCGACAAGGTGGTCGGGATCACGGGCGGGTTCAGCATCATCGAGTGCGCCGTCGACCACAAGTACTGGGAGTCGCTCGGCATCTATGAGGTCGACGCGGGCATCGCACCGGAGTGCTACGGCACGCCGAACAGCTCCGCGCCGAACATGGGTCCGCGCTACAGCTCGGACGGCGCGGTGCAGGCAGTCATCCGCGCGGGCGCGAAGAAGATCGCGTTCGACCAGTCCAACGTGCCCGGCACGGGCTACATCGCGGCAGGCCCGACCGCCGTCACCAAGAGCCTCAACGTGCCGATCCAGCAGTTCAAGGACAACGTGCCGATCCAGGACGCGAACTCCGTCGCCCTCAAGCTCGTGCAGGCCGCGGGCTCGGACGGTGGTGTGGTCCTGAACTTCACCCCGCCCGAGGCGCTCAAGATCCTCCAGGCCGCGCAGCAGCAGGGCCTTCAGGACCGCGTCAAGGCGTGGGGCTGCTCCACGCCGTGCAACACCGACTTCGTCGCCAAGGCATTGGGGACGCAGTGGGACGGCAAGCTGCTGGTCAACGCGGAGCTGAACGTCACCGACGCTTCCGGTCCGCAGAGCCAGCTCTACCGGGCGGTCTTCAACAAGTACGGGAAGAACGTCTCCGGCGGGCTTGGCAGCTTCAGCCAGATGGGATTCAGCATGGGACAGTTCACGGTCCAGGCGCTCGAGTCGATCAAGAACGACGACTACTCGCTGAAGAGCGTGAACCAGGCCCTCAAGGGCCTAAAGGGCGTCAAGACCGACATCCTTTGCCGGCCTTGGTACTACGGCGACGCTCCGCTCCACATCCCCAACAACGTGGACTGGACCACGACGCCTGATCACGGCAAGATGGTGATCAAGGAGCAGTGCTTCAACATCTCGGACGCCGATCCGACGATCGCGCAGGTCCGTCAGATCGAGCAGAAGGACCCCAGCCTCACGAAGCCCAGCACGGACCTCCCGCCTGTTGGCTCGTGATAGGTAACTAAGAGGGAAAGTCAGACAGTTCAGGAGAGGAAGGGCGTCGAGGGTTCCATGCCGAGCTTCGAGGACTTCAAGCCGTTCATAGTCACGGGGCTTGCGTTGGGCAGCGTGTACGCGCTGTCCGGCGTCGGCATGGTGACTCTCTACAGAGCCACCGGCGTGCTGAACCTCGCGTTCGGCGCGGTTGGAGCCTTCGGCGCCCTCCTCGCCTGGCAGCTGATCAACCACGCGGGCTGGGCCGAGGGCCCGGCCTTCGTGGTCTGCATCCTCTCGGGCGGCGTTATCACGCTGCTCTACGGCTTGATCTTCGGGCCGCCGCTGTCCGGGCGGGACCCGCTGGTCAAGGCCACCGCCACGCTGGGGCTGGCGCTGATCCTGCTCGGCGCCATGTCCTGGATCTGGAGCGACAAGGCGAGGTCGATGATCCTCCCCACCTCCAACCACGGCTTCGAGGTCAGCAACGTCCTCGTCAACTACACGCAGGTGATCGCGCTCGGGTTCGGGATCGCGGTCACGCTCTTCACCGGCCTGTTCCTCCGCTTCACGAACCTTGGTACGGCCATGCGCGCGCTCGCCAACGACCGCGAGATCACCGCCACGCTGGGCGTGCCGGTGCGGCGCGTCGAAGCCGCTGCCTGGCTCGGCTCCGGCCTCCTGTCGGGCGCGGCTGGGCTGCTTCTCTCCAACCTGGTCGGCCTCGACGCCGCCACGCTCACGTTCCTCGTGATCTCGTCGCTCGCGGCCACGCTCATCGCACGGCTGCGGTCGATCTACGTCACCTTCGCGGCCGGCATGGTGGTCGGGCTCGTCAATGCGCTGATCACTCCGATCTTGTCCATCTCCCAGTACCGCGACGTGACCCCGTTCGTGCTCGCGACGATCGCGCTGCTCGTCCTGTCCGGCAGGCGGGGCAGCGCGCTCTCGGGTAGGGCCGGCTAGTGCTGGACGCAGCAGGCACCACCACCACACCACGCCGGATCTGGATGCCGCGGCTGGCGGGCGGAGAGCGCGTACGCGCGATTGCGATCACGGCGTTCCTGGTGTTCGTCCTGTTCGGGCTGCCGCCGCTGCTCAGTGGCTACTGGATCAACGTCTGCACGGCGGTGGCGATCTACTCGGTCGTCGCGCTCGGCCTGGGCATCCTGATGGGCCGCACCGGCCTCGTCTCGCTCGGCCAGATCGCCGTCCTCGCACTTGGCAGCTGGGTGGGCGCCCGGCTCTTCTTCGCCACCGGCCTGCCGTTCCCGATCGTGCTGATCGCGGACGGCCTCATCACCATGGTGCTCGGCACCGTCGTGGGTCTGCCCGCCCTGCGCCTCAGCGGTCTCTACCTCGCTCTGATCACGCTGATGCTCGCCGGCGCGATCACGGTGGCGATCAGGACCACGAACTTCCCGAATGGCGGCAGCGGCTTCCTCGGTCACACGGAGACCGATCGCGGGGCGGCCGACGTCCGGCGGCCGGCGATCGCGCACGCGGACACGGCGTACTACCGCTACGTGGTCATCGCCGTGGCGATCATGTTCCTCCTCGCTCTACTACACGTGCGCGCGAGGCCGGGTCGTGCGTGGGCAGCAATTCGCCAGAGCGAGCCGGCCGCGCTGGCCGCGGGAGTGAACATCACGCTCTACAAGCTGTGGGCGTTCGCGCTCGCGTCCTTCATGACCGGAGTGGCCGGCGCGCTCCTGGCCGCCGACTCCGGCCAGCTGTTCACGCTCGCGTTCCCCACCAGCGACTCGATCGTGCTGCTCGCAGTGGTGCTGATGGGCGGGATCTACACGTTGTGGGGAGCGCTGGTAGCCGGCATCCTCATGCGGCTGTTACCGGCGCTGCTCGACAACTGGGGGCTGCCCGCCGACCTGCTCACGATCCTCTTCGGGGTCGGCGTGCTCCAGGTGCTGCTCACGGCGCCGCAGGGCATCGCCTACCAGTTCCCCAGGGACATGGCCAGGCTCGGCCGGTTGATCTACGGGCTGGTGCGAAGACTCACCCCCGCGCGGGAGCGTGCGGGATGATCGAGATCAACGACCTCACCGTACGCTTCGGCGGCGTCACGCCGCTTGACGGCATGACCGTGACTTTCGAGTCGGGCACCTGTGGGCTGATCGGGCCGAACGGCGCCGGCAAGACCACGTTCTTCAACGTGCTCAGCGGCTTCGTCAACCCGGCTGCCGGCACGGTCCACGCCTACGGCGAAGACCTGCTCAAGATGGCCCACTACAAGCGGGCGCGCTGGGGCCTGCGCCGCACCTTCCAGACGGAGCAGGCCATCGAGGAGCTGTCGATCTACGACAACGTCGCGATGGTGCACGAGCACTCGAAGCTCGAGCGCGCGCGCCGGCGGGAGGACGTGATCGGCGCGATCGAGTTCGTCGGGCTCGAGATGAGCCCCGACACCCGGGTGGGCACGCTCGGCGCCCGGGAGCGGCGGCTCGTGGAGGTGGCCCGCGCGGTGGTCGGCAAGCCGCGCCTGGTGCTGCTCGACGAGCCGGCTGCTGGTCTCCCCGACGAGGAGACCGAGCACCTCGGTCGCGTGATCAAGGCGATCCCCGAGCACATGGGGGCGCTGGTGATTCTGGTGGACCACGACATGAGCCTCGTGTCGGCCTGCTGCTCGGTTACCGCGGTGCTCGACTTCGGCAAGCTGATCGCGGCCGGGCCCACCGCCGAGGTGCTGCGCGACGAGCAGGTCGTGCGGGCGTACCTCGGCACCGAGGAGGTGGCCGCGTGACCGACACGCTCGCCTCGCCCGTGGGCACGAAGGAAGTGCTGAAGCTCGAGCAGGTCTCGGTCGCGCGCGGCGGCCGCCCGGTTGTTCGCGACGTGTCGCTCGACATCGCGGCCGGCGAGGTCACCGCGCTGCTCGGGCCCAACGGCGCCGGCAAGTCCAGCCTCGTGCTCGCGGTGGGCGGCGTCCTCCATTTCACCACCGGCTCGCTCTCGCTCGACGGCGAAGACCTCACCAAGAAGCGCCCGGAGCGAATCCGGCACGCCGGCGTGGCCATCGTGCCCGAGGGCCGGCGGCTGCTGCCCGAGCTCACGGTGGAGGACAACCTCAACGTCGCCACCTACTCGCTCTCGCGCGACGAGGCGCAGGAGGGCCGCGCGCACGCGCTGGAGCTCTTCCCGGAGCTGGAGAAGCGCATGGACACATCGGCCCGGTCGCTCTCAGGCGGCGAGCAGCAGATGCTCGTGCTCGCGCAGGCGCTCGTGTCGAAGCCGCGCTTCATCCTCATCGACGAGCTGTCGCTGGGCCTCGCGCCGGTCGTGGTGCAGAGGCTGATCCCCACCATCCGCACGGTCGCGGAGTCGGGCGTCGGCGTGCTGCTCATCGAGCAGTTCGCCACGGTCGCGCTCGGGCTGGCCAACCGGGCCTACGTGATGGAGCGCGGCCGGATTCAATTCTCGGGTCTCGCCAGCGAGCTGAGGGAGCGGCCCGACCTGCTCCAGACGGCGTATCTGCCGGGCGGCGGCAGGGCGAACGGGGACAGCTCGAGCGGCGCCGCCGCCCCCGCCTGACGGGCGCATGGCGCTGACGAGCATCCAGCACCTGCTGGTGCTCACGAACGACATCGAGGGCACACGCGACTTCTACCGCGACGTGCTCGGCTTGGAGGAGGGCGCGCGGCCGCCGCTCGAGTTTCCCGGCTACTGGCTCTACGCGCAGGGCGTGCCGTGCGTGCACGTGGCCGACCGCGAGCTCTACAACGCGCACGCCCGGACGCTCGGCCTCGAGCCGTCCGCGGGCACGCACGGCAGCGGCGTGGTGGACCACGTGGCGTTCAACGCCGGCGACTACGACGAGGTCGTGGCGCGGCTCGAGCGGCATGGCGTGGCGGCGGTGAAGAACGAGGTGCCCGAGATCCGCATGCGGCAGCTGTTCATCAGCGATCCGAACGGCGTGCGGATCGAGATCAACGTGCTGCCTGGCTGAGGCCCACGCGCGTCTCCCCCGCATTGGGAGCCACGAGCCGGAGGAGCGCCAAGCCCTCCGTCTCGATCTCGTCGCTTACGCGCCCCGGGCCGTCGATCCCGAGCGTCGCTGCGCCGTCGTCGAGAGTGATTCGCCAGCGCCCTCGGTAGAAGCCGTCGACGAGCAGCGAGCCGACCCACCTGGGCCCCGGCGTAGGCTGTCCAGGCCACTCGTCGTGCAGGATCCGTGAGCGGTCGTCATGCGACAGCGCGACGTTGTCGTACTCCGGCAGGAAGCGTGGCGGCGCGGGAGTGTCGGGGTCCGGGAACGGCGCGTCCGGCACGTCGAACAGCTTGCGCCCGCGTTCGTCGCGGAAGGTGCGGAGCCGCGGGCGAAGGCGCTCGAAGACCTCGCGCAGGCCGGTAAGCCCCGACCATATGCGTGCGTCGGCCACCGTGGCCGGGCCGAACGCGGCGAGATATCGCAGTATTAGCTCGTCCACGGTGGTCTCCCCCGCGTCCCCGTCAAGCCAGGCCGCGGACGGCGCCCAGGTGGCCTGACCGCTCCCGCCCCACAGTCCGCGCGGCGGCACCTGGACGAGCGCCGCGTGGCAGCTCACCGCGTATGCGAGCGCCGCCGGATCGGCGTCCGGCCAGCGCGGCGCGAGCAGCTCGGACAGGACGGCGCGCGTGCGCGGCTCGGCGGTCAGCAGCTCCGTGC
>JBKPDA010000192.1:0-7533 GCA_046727635.1 Actinomycetota bacterium
ATCGACTTGAGGTAGCGGTGCTGCTTCTTCACGAACAGCGTCTGCCCATGGAGCTTGCGGAAGTCGTTGGCCCAGGCGGGCACTCGCCAGGCCACGAGCACGAGGGAGAGGATCGCGACCCCGATCGCCACCCGCCGGGCGCGCGGCTCGCTGACGAGCGTCCAACCGAACAGCGCCACCGCCACGCCCACGTTCAGGAAGATTGACGGGACCACCACGTAGCGCGGGATCACCGACAGCCCCGCGGCCGCGATCAGCACGAACGTGCCGAGGCCGATCGCGATAAGCCCGGCCGGCAGCAGCGCGCGCCGCCGCAGCAGGTAGAGCGCGAGCAGGCAGCCGAGGCCGCCAACCGCGTCGTTCACGATCTTCTCGTTCGCGCCGGCGTAACTCGGGATCAGCCCGATCGCCGAGGTGACGCTGCGCTGGCGCTTGAACTGCCCGGCCACGTCGCGCGTGGACGTGAGCGAGTGGAACGGGTGACCCGTAACGATCCAGTCGGACGCCACCCAGAGCACCGGCGCGATCGCCGCTACGGCCGCATAGCGGATGAACTCGCGCCGGCTAACGGCGGGGTACATCCAGAGCACGTAGATCCCCGAGAACACCCACGCCTCGGGCCGCAGCAGCCCGGCCAGCCCGAGCAGCGCCAGCACCGGCCAGCCGCGCCGCGGGTGCTTCAGCTCGATCAGCGCGGCCGAGAACACGAGCAGCAGGAACGGCACGTCCACCACGGCGCGCATTGCGTAGAACTCGAGGTCGGTGCGGGTGAGCAGCACCAGCACGGCCACGCCGGCGATCAGCGTGCCCAGCAGGTGCTGGGTGAAGCGGAACACCACCACGAGCAGGCCGAGGAAGCAGGCGATCGTGGTGAGCACGAACAGCCGGTCGGCCGCCCCGCCGAAGAGCGACAGGAACGCGCCGTACACCTCCGCCAACGGATGCGGCGTGGGCGTCCGGAGCACGTTGTAGTCGGGCAGGTGGCCGGACGCGAGCGCCTTGCCCCAGACGAGGTCGTAGTAGCTGTCGTAGTTCGGGAAGGTGGGCCGGATGAGGAAGACCGCCAGGCCGACGAAGGCGACGATGCCGAGCGCGCGCACGCCGTTGCGGTGCGTGGCCAGGCGCTCGAAGCGGGCGTAGAGGCGCGCGCCCCGTCCGGTCCCGGGCGACGCCACGGCGGCACCGGCGGAGGGCACGCCGTGTGTCAGGGGCTCGGTGACGGACACGGCGGCTAAAGCTAGTGACGGAGGGGGCGGACAGCGCCGCCCCGCGAGAGCAGGCACAATACCAACGGCACCATGGCTGTCCGGCGGTGTCCCTGCACACGCCCGCCGCATCCTCAGCTAGCCTGGACCCCTCTTTTTCGATGAAGCTCATCATCCAGATTCCCTGCTGGGACGAGGAAGACCAGCTGCCCGAGACGCTCGCTGAACTACCACGCGAGGTGGCGGGAGTTGACGTTGTCGAGTGGCTCGTGATCGACGACGGCTCCACCGACCGCACGGTCGAGGTTGCCCGCGACCACGGCGTCGACCACATCGTCCGCCTCACCAACAACAAGGGCCTGGCGGCCGCGTTCCAGGCCGGTCTCGACGCCGCGCTGAAGCTCGGCGCCGACATCGTGGTGAACACCGACGCGGACAACCAGTACAACGCCGCGGACATCCCGAAGCTGATCGCTCCGATCATCGCGGGCGAGGCCGACATGGTGGTGGGCGCCAGGCCGATCGATGAGATCGAGCACTTCTCGCCGATCAAGAAGCGTCTCCAGCGCCTGGGCAGCGCGGTGGTTCGCCGCGCCTCGGAGACCAACATCCCCGACACCACCTCCGGCTTCCGCGCCTATAACCGCGAGGCCGCGCTGCAGGTGCAGGTGGTGTCGAAGTTCACCTACACGCTCGAGACGATCATCCAGGCCGGCAAGATGACCGTGGCCATCGACCACGTGCCGATCCGGACCAACGAGAAGACGCGCGAGTCGCGTCTGTTCCCGTCGATGTGGGCGTAAGTGCGGCGCAACACGGTCTCGATCTTCCGGATCTACGCGCTTTACGAGCCGCTGCGCGTGTTCATGAGCGCGGCGATCGTCGTCGGGCTTGTGGCAGTGGTCATCTGGGCGCGCTTCGCGATCGACTTCGCCGTGCACGGCCACTCCGGCCACATCCAGTCGCTGATCCTCGGCGCGGTGCTGTTCATCGCGGCCGTGCAGCTGGCGGCGCTCGGCGTGGTGGGCGACATCCTCGCCGGCAACCGCGTGCTCAACCAGCGGATCCTCGAGCGCGTGCGGCGCATGGAGCTGCGGCTGGGCATCGAGCCCTCGCACTACGAGCCGGGCGCGTCGCGCGACGCTCGCGACGCCACCACCGGAGCGGATGCCGGTCCCGCCACCGGCAAGCCGCAGGAGGAGCCCACCGAGGAGCGCGAGGCGGTGCAGCTGTGACGCAGACTCCCACCGAGGCCGTCCCCACCGGCAATACCTTCGACAAGTACGGCTCCACCAACCCGGTGGTGAGGCGCCTGATGACGGGTTTCCACGGCGCGCTCGACGAGCTCTGGGCGAAGGCCGCCCCCGAGTCGGTGCTCGACGTGGGCTGCGGCGAGGGCGTGCTCACCCACGAGTGGGCCGAGCGACTCGGCGACGGCCGCATCGTCGGCATCGACCTCGATGACGCCAAGCTGCGCGCCGAGTGGGAGAAGCGCCGGCGCCCCAACCTCGAGTACCGCGCGGAGGAGGCCACCTCGCTCTCGTTCGCCGACAACGAGTTCGACATGGCCACGGCCATCGAGGTGCTCGAGCACGTGCCGGATCCGGAGGCCACGCTCGCCGAGATGGCGCGCGTGGCACGCCGCTACCTGCTCGTATCGGTGCCGCGCGAGCCGCTCTGGCGGATGCTCAACATGGCGCGCGGCGCGTACTGGACGTCACTCGGGAACACGCCCGGCCACGTGAACCACTGGTCGCGGGTGGGGTTCGTCTCGCTGCTCACGCACCACGGCACGGTGGAGGAGATCCGCTCGCCGTTCCCGTGGACCATGCTGCTTGTCCGCGTCTCGTAGCGCAACCGCCGCCGCACCGGTCAGGAGCTATGGCCGCGGCGCGGCGATCCTGTCGGTGCTGATCGGGGTCACCGGCCTCGTCACCTACGCGTACTTCTCGCTCGCCAGCCACTCGCTGTCGGACCACGACTACGGCGAGATCACCCTGCTCTGGTCGGCGATCTTCATCATCGTGTCGGTGCTCTACCGGCCGGTGGAGCAGCTGCTCTCGCGCACGATCTCCGACCGCGACGTGCGCGGTCAGACCGGCCGCGAGCACCTGCGCGTCGCGGCGACAATCCAGCTGTCGCTCGGAGTCCTGTTCGCGGTAGCGGCGCTGGCACTCCATCACCCGCTGAAGGACAAGCTGTTGAACGGGTCGAGCACGCTCTACTGGGTGCTGATCGGCGCGGTGCTCGGCTACGCCGCCAGCTACTTCGCACGCGGCTACCTCGCCGGGCACCGCCGCTTCGGCCTCTACGGCGGGCTCGTGTTCCTCGAGGCGGTGTCGCGCTGCACGTTCGCCCTGGTGGTCACCGTGGGGATCTTCTCGGGCCCGTCCGTGGTGGCCCTGGGCATGGTGGCCGCGCCGCTGTTCTCGCTGATGGTGGTGCCGTGGGCGCTCAGCCGTGACCTGCGGGCGTCGGCGCCGTCGGTGAGCGTGCCGCGCGAGGACGACGCCCTGACCGCCGCCCAGCTCGACGCCGCCTCGGCGGGCGAGCCAACCGCCGAGACGGGCCCCCGCGGCGAGCCGGAGTTCAGCCTCGCGCACGGCACCGGCTTCGCGGCGGCTGTGCTGCTGATCATGATCTCCGAGCAGACGTTCCTCAACGCCGGGCCGCTGCTCGTGAAGGCGACCGAGGGCTCGTCGGGGGCGGCCATCGCCGGCTTCGTCTTCAACGCTCTTCTGATCGCCCGCGCGCCGCTGCAGCTGTTCCAGGCGATCCAGACCTCGATCCTCCCCCACCTCACCCGCCTCGCCGTGCGCGGCGAGTCCGACCCCTTCCGCCGCAGCGTGCAGACCACCCTCGCCGCGATCGCCGTCTTCGCGGGCGGTGTGGCGCTGGCCTTCCTCGTGCTCGGCCCCACGCTGATGCGCATCCTGTTCGGCGGCCATCACCACTACGGGCGCTTCGGCCTGGTGATCGTGGCCGTGGGCATGGGGTTCTACCTGTCGGCGGCGACGCTCAACCAAGCGGCGCTCGCCCAGGCCCGCGCCCGCCAGGCCGCCACGATGTGGCTGGCCACGGCGGCCGCGTTCGTGGTCTTCCTCCTGATCCCGGGCTGGAGCAATCGGGTGCTGCAGGTGCAGGTGGGCTACTTCGGGGCGGCCGGGCTTCTGTGCGCGCTGCTCTATGCGCTGTACCGCAAACCGGTGAACTGACGCGCGCCAAGAGCGCGCGGTGTATCTTGGCGCGCCACTGGGCCCCGGCGGGGGCGTGTAGGCGGCCGGGAGACCGCCTGTCCAAGGAGGGCACACATTGGGAGATGACCGTCGTCGCGCGTGCGGCTTCGTGCTCGGCATCGCGGCTTCACTGGCATTGAGCGCTCCGGCGTTGGCCGCACAGGTGGATCAGCTGCCGTCGACCACCACCACGCTGCGAATTCCCGCGGCGGTGAAGCGCTCGTGCTCGGCGCACGAGCTGCCCGGGAGGCGTGGCACGAAGGTGACCGAGTGGACGGCCACCGATGACGGCTCGGTCGCTGCCCAGCTGAAGGGCGGCGAGCGCGATGACTGGGACCTCGCTCTGTTCGACGCCCGCACCGGGCGCCGGCTCGACGCCTCGCTCGCCCCAGGGTCGAACGAGGTCGTGCAGACGTTCGTCCGGAAGGGCCAGACCCTCCTGATCCAGGCCTGCCGGCTCCACGGCAAGGCGAGCAGCCAGCGGCTCACGATCAGCCCGGTCGCGCTGCCCGCGAGCGCCACGGCGGCGCTGCACAGGGCCGGCGTCAGCCTCACTTCCCACCTGGCAACGGCCGCCGAGGGCTACTCCACCGGCGCCCGCGCCGCGGCGGGATCGGCTCTGCCGTCCGGTCGCACCACATACCGCCACTACCCGGACATCCAGGCGGACCTCAAGCAGATCGTCGCCTCCCACCCGAGCATCGCCCGCTCGATCGTGCTGCCGCAGAAGTCGTTCCAAGGCCGTGACATCGAGGGCATCGAGGTGAGCGACCACGTGACCGCCACCGACGACGGCAAGCCCACGTTCTTCCTGATGGGCGAGCACCACGCCCGCGAGTGGCCGTCGGCGGAGATCCCAACGGAGCTCGGGATCTACCTCACGAACCAGTTCGGCAAGGATGCGCGCGTCACCGCGCTACTCAAGAAGGTGCGCATCGTGATCGTGCCGGTGATCAACCCGGACGGCTACATCGCCTCGCGCGAGGCGATCGACCCGGCCGACACTAGCGGCGATCCGGCGCAGGCGCCCTCCCTGCTCGAGTCGGTGGCGCCGCCCGGCGGGTCGCTCGCCTACCGGCGCAAGAACTGCGACGGCGCGAGCCCGTCGCCCGCCACGCCATGCGCACTCCAGTACGGCGTGGACCCCAACCGCAACTACGGCATGAACTGGGGCGGCCCGGGAGCGGGCACGGACCCGAACGACCAGGACTACCGCGGCTCGGACATGTGGTCTGAGCCCGAGACGCAGGCGGTCCACGAGTTCTCTCAGACGCACGACGTCACGACGCTGATCACGATGCACAACTTCGCATCGCTCGTGCTGCGTCCGCCGGGCGTGCACAACGCGGGCCTGGCGCCCGACGAGGACGCTCTGAAGAGCCTCGGCGACAAGATGGCTGCCGACACCGGCTACACGTCGGAGTACGGCTACCAGCTGTACGACACGTCCGGCACCACCGAGGACTGGAACTACGGCGCCGCCGGCACATTCGGCTACACGATCGAGATGGGGCCGTCATCCGACCTGGGCGGCAACTTCCACATCTCCTACGACCGCGCGGTGGTGGACCAATGGACCGGCGCCGAGTCAGAGAGCGGCAAGGGCAAGGGGCTGCGCGACGCGCTGCTCCTCGCGGCCGAAGCGGCGGCGAACCGGCAGCAGTTCTCCACGATCACGGGGACGGCCCCGGCCGGGAAGCTCCTCCGTGTACACAAGGACTTCACCACCTGGTCGAGCGACATCTGCACGGTCGAGGACACCGAGGTTCCCTGCACGCTGCAGGGGGCGGTGCTCCCGAAGCGCTCGCGGGCCGACTACCTCGACTACACGACCGTGGTGGCGAAGACCGGCAAGTTCAACTGGATCGTGACGCCGTCCACGCGTCCGTTCGAGCTGAAGGCAGGGAACACCGAGCACTGGACGCTCACGTGCGAGAACCCGACCACCCACCAGGTGCTCGAGACACGCACGATCACCGTGGATCGCGGCCAGACGCTCCAGCTAGCGATGAAGTGCGGAGGCCACTGATGAGACGGACGCTGATTGCCCTGGTCGTCGTAGCCGGAGCGCTGGTGCTGGCCGCGGCCGGCCAGGCGACGGTCACGAAGGACTTCACCTTCGAGAGCAAGGGCACCGCCGCCACGCCGGGGGCAGTGGCGGGGATCGGAGCGGCGGGAACGTACGAGGACATCCCGTTCACGATCGCCTCGGGCGACTCCGACGGCACGGTCTCGGTGACGCTGAACTGGACTAACCAGCTCGACGACTGGGACCTCTACGTCTACCGCAAGGACTCGAGCGGGAACCTGCAGCCGGTCGGCAGCTCGGCCGGCGGCCCGCCATCCACGAGCGAGAACGCGGTGATCCAATCCCAGGACGGGCCGGTGACGCCGGGCAACTACGTGATTCGCGCGCAGAACTACGCGGCCACCAGCTCGAGCTTCACGGGCTCGGTGAAGTTCACGGCATACGTCCCGCCGAACGTGCCGCCCGTGGCCTCGTTCAAGGCGCCGAGCACTGCCCGCAGCGGGCAGACGATCACGCTCGACGCCTCGGGCTCCCACGACCCCGACGGCAACATCGTGGACTTCGCCTGGGACCTCGATGGCGACGGCGCGATGGACGTGAGCTCGGGCACCACGCCGACGCTGAAGCACGCGTTCAGTGCCGGCACCCACTATCTAACGGTTCGGGTGACCGATAACCGTGGCGCGCGGGCCTACGCGAACGCGACGGTGAACGTGCGCTAAAGCGCTAGCGCTGCAGGCGAGCCGCCTCGAGCGTGCGCTCGAGGTTGTCGAAGCATTTGCCCCAGCCGTCCTCGTGCGAGCGCACGGCCTCCTCGTTCCATAGCCCGCTATGGGTGAACCGGACCGTGGTGACGCCATCGCGCTCCTCGAAGTCGAGTTCGATCAGCTGCCGCGTGGTGTCGCCGTCCCAGATCCAAGTGAACGCCAGGCGGTTCGGGGGGTCGATCTCTGTGTAGCGGCCGCCGCCTCCGTACTCGACGTCCTTGTGGGGGTCGCGCATGGCCACCCGTACGACGCCGCCCGCGCGCAGGTCGACCTCGGCCTCGGTCGTGTCCCAGTCG
>JBKPDA010000193.1:0-5745 GCA_046727635.1 Actinomycetota bacterium
GACGCTAGGTCCGGTGAATCCGCTCAGGTCGGTGGTCGCCGTGGGCAAGGTTCCCGATGCGGGCAGCGCGCGGATGACGCATCTCTCCACCTGGGCATTGGTGTCCTGCCCGTTGAAGCTGAAGGAGCCATCGGCCTGGACCGGGACGTTCTTCGTGATGAAGTCGGCGTGGAAGCTTGCGCCGCTGCCGTTGGTGCATACGAGGTCCACCGCGTCGCCCGCCCCGCCGTTGGTCTGGCCGGACACCGCGATCGTGCGCGTGTCGTTAGGCCCGGTGAAGCGGATGACGGCGCCATCCGCGGGATTGCTCACGCTCGAGGTGGTGACCGCCGCCTGGGCGCTCGCGGCGCCGGCGAGTGCGGCGAGCAGGACGAGGACGAGTGAGTAGCGCAGTCGCATGGTGGGTCGTTCCAGCGGCGCCCTGACCTCGCCGAGCCGAGCTTAACCGCGCCAAGTAGCCGGATGCAAGGGAGCGGAGGGGGTGGGATTCGAACCCACGAGACCCCTGGACGGGGCCTAGCGGTTTTCAAGACCGCCGCATTCAACCGCTCTGCCACCCCTCCGGGTGGAGCGAAGCTGAGGCTAGCTAGTGCGCACGATCAGGACGCTGCACGGCGCGTGGTGCGACACCTTGTTCGGCACGCTGCCGAGCAGATAGCGGCGGGCGCCGGTCATGCCCTTGTTCCCCACCACGATCAGGTCGGCGCCCTCCTGCTCCGCCACCCCGATCAGGGCGTCTGCCGGGTCGCCGCGCACGGCCCGTGTCTCCACATCCACTCCGCTGGCTGCCGTCGCGGAGATGGCGTCGGTGAGCACACCCTCCACGAGCACGTCAGCGCCCACGTTCCAGTCAGCCGCCTCGCGGCCTCCGCCCGCCTCCACGCGCGCGGCCACCGGGCTGTAGGCGCTCACCACCAGGAGCTTCGCACCCACCGCTCGGGCCGTCTCCGCAGCCTGGATGACCGCCTGCCGGGCGGTGTCGGAGCCGTCGGTGCCAACGACGATCGTCGAGAACATGAACCCTCCTCCGAAGAACCGGTAAGCGATCCTAAACCGAGATCGTCGGCGGCGCACCGAATTCGTGCAGCACCGACGGCACCGCGATGCTGCCGTCCTCCTGCTGGTGGTTCTCCACGAGGGCGATGATCGTCCGCCCCACCGCCACGGCCGTGCCGTTCAGCGTGTGCACCTCATCCGGCCGCCCCCCGTCGGGGCGGTAACGGATTCCGAGCCGGCGCGCCTGGTAGTCGGTGGTGTTGGAGCACGAGGTGAGCTCGCGGTAGCGGCCCTGGCCGGGGAGCCACGCCTCGAGGTCGTACTTCTTGGCCGCCGAGGCGCCCAGGTCCCAGGCGGGGATGTTCACCACTCGGTAGGGGATCTCGAGCGCCTGCAGCAGCTCCTCCTCGATCGAGAGCAGCCGCTCGTGCTCGTCGGGCGAGGCGTCGGGCTCCACGAACGCGAACATCTCCACCTTGTCGAACTGGTGCACCCGGAAGATCCCGCGCGTGTCCTTGCCGGCCGCGCCGGCCTCCCGCCGGAAGCAGGTGGAGAAGCCCGCGTACCGGGCGGGCACAGATTCCATGATCTCGCCGGCATGCAGTGAGGCCAGGGGCACCTCCGATGTCCCCACCAAGTACAGGTCGTCGTCCGGCAGGCGGTAGATCTGCTGCTCGGTGTCCGGCAGGAAGCCGGTGCCGAAGAGTGCCTCCTCGCGGACGAGCACCGGCGGCACGACCGGCGTGAACCCGTGACCGCCGAGCACCTCGAAGGCCCAGCGCACGAGCGCGAACTCCAGCAGCACGAGCGGTCCCTTCAGGTAGGCGAAGCGCGACCCGGACACCCGCGCCCCCGCCTCCATGTCCACGAGCCCGTCGAGCAGCTCCAGATGGTCCTTGCCCTCTTTGCCGGCCTCACCGACCTCCCGCAGAACCTCTTCCTCTTGGACTGGGGTGGTCGGATCGGGCAGGTTGGGTAGCGGGATCAGCAGCTCCCGGATGCGCTCCTCCGCGGCGCGCGCCTCCTCGCCGAGAGGCCCGAGCTCGGCCTTCAACGCGGTCGAGCGGGCCACGGCTTCGGAGGCGTCCTCACCGGCACGCTTCGCCTCGCCGATCTGCTTGCCCACCGCGTTCTGCTCCGCCTTCAGCTCCTCGAAGCGCGTGTTCAGCTCACGCCAGCGGCGGTCGGCCTCCAGCAACTCGTCGATCGCGCCGCCGGCGCCGCGACGCTCGAGCGCCGCGCGGACCCCGTCCGGGTCACGACGGATCTGCTTCAGATCCAGCACGAAGAGAGAAGCTACTTGGCCGTGGACGACTTGCTGCCGGCGTACTTCGACACGAACTCGGCCACCTTCCGCGCGTCCGGGCCGACGACCACGTTGGCGGGCATGATCGATCCAGAGAAGCCGCCGTTGCGGATCGCGAACAGGACGTCGTTCACGCTCTCCTTGCGGTAGTCGAGGTTCGGGCCGTCGGTGCGCTCCTTCTGCGCGACCTTCCCCTGCGGCACCGAGCCGTGAGTGGCCGCCGCGTTCAGCGTGTGGCAGCCGCCGCAGCGGTCGTGGAAGAGCACGGCGCCCTGGTGGACGTCACTCAGCGGCTGGCTGTTGTCCGCGTTGATCGTCTTGGTCCCGCAGGCTGCGAGAACGACGGCAACGGCCGCCGCGCTCGCGATCAAGAGCGGCTTCGGTCGAGACACGGGCGCGCATATTAGCCGCCGCCCGTCGCGTGTCCTCCGCCCCTGGGGAGGACCGCCGCGCCCGCTGGCGAATCAACAGTCGCCCCGGCGGCGGCCCGAGACGACCTGCGGAAGCGACGGAGTCGCCCGAGGGTCGTCCACATCGGCGGCGATTAGAGGCCTCCGCCGGGGCGCCTACTCCGCCAACCGCTTGCAGAAACGCAGCTCCGTGCCGCTATCGGAAGGCTTGATGTCCACCTCGTCCATCAGCTGGCCTAGGAAGGCGAGGCCGCGGCCGCGCTCGGGCAGGTCGCCGCGGCGGGCCATTCGGGGAATGAACTTGCCGGTGTCGCGGATGTAGAACGCCAGTGAGTTGCCCTCGGACACCGCGCGCAGGTTGATCTGGTCGGTGGACGACGACGAGCCGTGCTCCACCGCGTTCGCCACTCCCTCGCTCACGGCCATCTTGATCTGGTAGCGGACCATCTCGTCGAAGCCGAACGCCTGCGCGGCCGCGTCGGCCCAGTTGCGAGCCTCCGGCAGCCGGGAGAGCTCAGCGGTCAGCTGGAGCTCCGCGCCGGCGAAGCCCGTCTTCGTGCCGCTCAATCCCAGTCCCCCCAGCATCCGTGCGGCTGGTATACCCCGCGCGGATGACCGCCGAACCCGATGCCGCCGCTTACCGCTCGGCGATCAGCCACTTCGCCACCGGGGTAACTGTGGTCACCACCCGTGGCCAGGACGGTCCCGCGGGGATGACGGCCAACGCGATCTGCTCGCTTTCGCTCGATCCGCTGCTCATGCTCGTGTGCCTCGAGCAGACGGCGCGAACGCTCACGGCTGTGCGCGAGACCGGCCGGCTGGCGGTGAACATCCTGTCCCAACATCAGCAGCCGCTCGCGTCCGCGTTCGCGAGCAAGGCGCCCGAGCCCGAGAAGTTCGAGGGGGTGGGTTACGACGAGGTGGACGGGGTGCCCGTACTGCACGACGTGGTGGCCTGGCTTACCGGCGATCTGCAAGAGCTCCTGCCCGGCGGCGACCACCTCATCGGCGTTACGGCGGTGAGGAACGTGGGCTCGCCGGGAGGCGAGCCGCTCGTCTATTACAGGAGCGGCTACCACTCGCTTGGCGCGTAAATAGGGCCAGAAAAGCTACCGGGGAGCGGTGATACCGACCACCGCCCCCCGGCTTGACGCTTAGGCGTTCGCGGATGCTGCTTCGGCTGCCGGCACAGCCCCGTTCCCGCTCGCAAGCCCGGCACGGACGCGCCCGCCGAGGCCCGCGTCCACGTTGGTCCAGTACTCGATGGCACGCTCCAGCGTGTCTTCTGCCAGGCCGTCGCTCAGGTGACCGACGATGTTCGACACCAGGTGATCGCGGTCGCTGTCGCTCATCACGTCGCGCACCAGCGTGCCCGCCTGGCCGAAGTCGTCGTCGTCGCTGCGCAGCGTGTAGGCGCTGCGCATGATCTCGCCGCCCTCCTGGTACCAGGCCGCCTCGCTCAGCGAGGGATCGGCCGAAGGACCGCCGTGGCTGTTCGGCGCGTACACGGGCCGATCGCCGTTGTGGCGGTAGCGCATCGAGCCGTCCTTGTTGTACGAGTGCACCGGCGACTTCGGCGCGTTCACCGGCAGCTGCTGGTAGTTCGTGCCGATCCGGTAGCGGTGCGTGTCGGGGTAGGAGAACAGCCGCCCGAGCAGCATCTTGTCGGGGCTCGGGCCCACGCCCGGCACCATGTTCGCCGGCTCGAAGGCCGCCTGCTCCACCTCGGCGAAGTAGTTCTCCGGGTTGCGGTCGAGCACCAGGCGCCCAATCGTGATCGGCGGGTAGTCGCCGTGCGGCCAGACCTTGGTGAGGTCGAACGGGTTGAACCTGTAGTCCGCAGCCTCCTCGAAGGGCATGATCTGCATCTCGAGCCGCCACTCGGGCGCGTCGCCCCTCTCGATCGCGTCGAACAGGTCGCGCAGGTGGAAGTCGGGGTCCTCCGCGGTCACCGCCTTGGCCTCGGCGTCGGTGAAGTTCTCGATGCCCTGGACCGTCTTGAAGTGGTACTTCACCCAGAACTTCTCGCCGCCCTCGTTCACCCACAGGAACGTGTGGCTCGAGTAGCCGTTCATGTGGCGCCAGCTGCGCGGCGTGCCGCGGTCCGACATCAGGATCGTCACCTGGTGCGCGGACTCGGGCGAGAGCGTCCAGAAGTCCCACTGCGCGTCGTTGCTGCGCCGGCCCGTGTCCGGCATCCGCTTCTGCGAGTGGATGAAGTCCTGGAACTTGCTCGGGTCGCGGACGAAGAAGACCGGCGTGTTGTTACCGACGATGTCGTAGTTCCCCTGCTCGGTGTAGAGCTTGATCGCGAAGCCGCGCGGGTCGCGCACGGTGTCGGCGCTGCCGAGCTCTCCGGCGACCGTGGAGAAGCGCAGGAACACGGGGGTGCGCTTGCCCACCTCTGAGAGGAAGGCGGCCTTCGTGAACTGAGTCACGTCCTCGGTCACCTCGAAGAAGCCGTGCGCGCCGCCGCCCTTGGCATGCACCACGCGCTCCGGAACGCGCTCGCGGTTGAACTGCGCCATCTTCTGGATCAGGTAGTGGTCCTGGAGCAGGATCGGACCGTCGGGGCCGACTGTGAGCGAGTGCTCGTCGCTCGAGACGGGGATGCCGGAGTCGTTGGTAGTGGTTGGGCGCTGCTCGTCGGTCATTGCGAAGGGCTCCGTGTTGTCGTCGTTTCGCCGGCGGCGCCGGCCTGGCAGTCGGGGCAGAGGCCCCAAAAGGTCACGTCGGCCTCGTCGATCACGAAGCCAGCGGCGGCCGCCGCCTGCGGATCGAGGCAGGGGGCGGCGCCAACCACGCAGTCGATGTCGGCGACCGCGCCACACGAGCGGCAGACGACGTGGTGGTGGTTGTCGCCGACGCGGGTCTCGAAGCGGGCGGGGCTCCCGGCCGGCTCGATGCGGCGCAGGAGACCGGCGCGGCTAAGGGCGGAGACCACGTCGTAGACGCCCTGCTTGGAGATCGAGCCGATGCGCTCCGTGGCGGCCTCGGCGATCTCGTCCACGCTGAGGTGATCGCCCTCGCGGA
>JBKPDA010000194.1:0-8047 GCA_046727635.1 Actinomycetota bacterium
ATGCTCGAGGGCGTGCTGGCGCCTGGCGGCACCGGCTCCGAGGCGGTGGTGAACGGCTACACCCTCGCGGGAAAGACCGGCACCGCGCAGAAGCCGGACGGCAGCGGGGGTTACTCCCAGACCGAGTTCGTCGCCTCGTTCGTCGGCTTCGCCCCGGCGAGCAATCCGCGCCTGCTCGTGGCCGTGATGGTCGACGAGCCCAAGGGCGACATCTACGGCGGCTCGGTGGCGGCTCCCGCGTTCCAGAAGATCGTTTCGTTCGCGCTGCCGTACCTGGGGATCCCGCCGAGTTGAGAAGTACGGAGTACGGAAGTACGGGGGTACGGAGCGGCTGTCATCCGTACTCCGTACTTCCGTACCTCCGCCCTCCTACACTCCCGTGGCCATGACCCTCAGGGAACTCATGGGGAATGGCGCCCCGGACGTGGAAATTTTCGCGTTGGCGTATTCGAGCGAGAGCGCCGTCCCAGGGGCGCTCTTTTTTTGCGTGCCCGGATTCCGTGTCGACGGCCACGAATTCGCCCAGGACGCGGTGAAGCGCGGCGCGGCGGCGCTGGTGTGCGAGCGGCCGCTCGGCCTCGGAGTGCCCGAGGTGATCGTGCCGAGCGTGCGGGCCGCGATGCCGGAGGTGGCGGCACGCTTCTACGGCGATCCCACCGCCGAGCTGAAGGTGGTGGGCGTGACCGGCACCAACGGCAAGACCACCACGGCGTTCCTGGTGCGCGCGCTGCTGGAGGCCGCCGGCGTGCAGACCGGGCTGCTGGGCACCGTGAAGTCCGTGGTGGGGGGCGTCGAGGAGCCCGTGGAGCGCACTACGCCGGAGGCGATCGACCTGCAGGCCACGTTCCGCCGGATGCTCGACTCGGGCGACCGCGCGTGCGCGATGGAGGTGTCCTCGCACGCCCTCGAGCTGGGGCGGGCGGAGGGCATCCACTTCGCGTGCCGGATCTTCACCAACCTCACGCAGGACCACCTCGACTTCCACGAGACGATGGAGGCCTACTTCGCGGCCAAGCGACGGCTGTTCGAGGGCGCCGAGGGAGCCGCCGTGGTGAACGTGGACGACGAGTACGGGCGGCGGCTGGCGGCTGGCGCCACCACTTACGGAATCGAGCACGACGCCGACTACCGCGCGCGCGACATCCGCTTCGACCCGGCCGGGTCGTCGTTCACGTGCGACACGCCGGACGGTCCCCTCGAGCTGGAGACCCGGCTTCCCGGCCTGTTCAACGTGCAGAACGCGCTGGCCGCGGTGGCCGCGGCGCGCTCGCTGGGCGTCGATCCAGAGACGATTCGCACAGCCCTGGCCGCGGCCGGCCGGGTGCCGGGGCGGTTCGAGCCGGTGGACGAGGGGCAGGACTTCACGGTGCTCGTGGACTACGCGCACACGCCCGAGGCGCTCGACAACGTGCTCCGTGCGGCGCGCGAGCTCACGAGCGGGCGCCTGCACGTGGTGTTCGGCGCGGGCGGCGACCGCGACCGAGGCAAGCGTCCGCTGATGGGCGCCGTGGCCAGCCGCCTGGCCGACCGCGTGATCGTGACCTCCGACAATCCGCGCTCCGAGGATCCCGAGGCGATCGTGGACGAGGTGATGGCCGGCACGTCCGGAGACGCGGAGCGCGAGGTGGACCGGCGCCTGGCGATCGCCCGGGCGGTGGAGAGCGCCGAGCCCGGCGACGTGGTGGTGATCGCCGGCAAGGGCCATGAGCAGGGCCAGGAGTTCGAGCGTGGGCGTAAGGAGCCCTTCGACGACGTGACCGTGGCCCGCGAGGCGCTGCGCGCGGCGCTGGGGGTGGGCGCGTGATCGACAAGACCGCGGGCTGGGTGGCTCGCTGCGCGGGCGCCACGCTGCTGGAGGGCGATCCCAGCCTGCCGGGTCCGCGACGTGCGGTGGTGGACAGCCGACAGGTGGAGCCGGGCGACTTGTTCGTGGGCCTGGTGGGGCGCTCTGCGGACGGGGGCGAGTTCGCCGCGGGCGCGCTGGCGGCCGGCGCATGGGGCGCGCTGGTGGGCCCGCGCCGGGCACGGGAGCTGCGCGGTCAGGGACTCGTGATCGAGACCCACAACACGCTCACGGCGCTGCAGCGACTGGCGCGCGCCTGGCGGCGCGAGCTGGGCTGCCCGGTGATCGGCGTGACCGGCTCCACCGGCAAGACCTCGACCAAGGACATCCTCAAGGCGGTGCTGGCCCCGCACCTGCAGACGCACGCCAACCGTGAGAACTGGAACACCGAGATCGGGCTGCCGCTGTCGCTGCTCGAGGCGGAGCGCGGCACCGAGGCGCTCGTGCTCGAGATGGCGATGCGCGGCGAGGGCCAGATCGCCGAGCTGGTGCAGATCGCCGAGCCGGAGGTGGGCGTGATCGTGAGCGTCGGGCCCGTGCACCTCGAGCTGCTCGGCACCGTGGAGAGGATCGCCGCCACCAAGGCCGAGCTGATCCGCGGCCTCCCGGCAGGCAGCACGTGCGTCGTGCCCGCCAACGAACCGCTGCTCGATCCCCACCTGCGCGGCGATCTCGACACGATCACCTTCGGTCCCGGTGGCGACATCACGCTCGCGTCGTTCGAGCAGGGGCGGGCGGAGATCGACGCGCGCGGCCGCCGGGTCACGCTCGGGCTGCCCTACGACGAGCCCTACAACCTGCTCAACACGCTCGCGGCGGTCGGTGCCGCCACCGCGCTTGGGGTCACACCGGAGGGGCCGGTTGAGCCGGAGTTCTCCTCGCTGCGCGGCCAGCTCGTCGAGCTCGACGGGGGTGTGACGATCGTGAACGACTGCTACAACGCCAACCCGATGTCGATGAGAGCCGCCCTAGATCACCTGGCCGGCAGCGACGCCGGCCGGCGGCTGGCCCTGCTCGGCGGTATGGCCGAGCTGGGGCCGGACAGTCGCCGCTTCCACCGCGAGATCGGCGA
Organism: Actinomycetota bacterium; assembly: GCA_046727635.1. Classification (GTDB taxonomy): domain Bacteria; phylum Actinomycetota; class Thermoleophilia; order Solirubrobacterales; family Thermoleophilaceae; genus JAICJR01. The sequence goes on from JBKPDA010000194.1 coordinate 2,916, forward strand.
GCACGCCGCCGAGCTGGGCATCGACGTGCTGATCACAGTCGGCGAGGAGGCGCTGGCCTTCGGTGAGGGCTTTGACGGCGAGCTCCATTCCGTCGCCACCCCCGAGGAGGCGGGCGCGCTGCTCGAGGAGCTGACCGCGCCCGGCGACCGCGTGCTGGTGAAGGGATCGCGGGCGGTCGGCCTGGAGCGCGTGCTCGCGTAAGTAACTCATGCTCGGAACGATCCTCATCGCGGGGATGGCCTCGCTCCTCATCTGCATGTTCCTCGGGCCGAAGTTCATCGAGTTCCTGCGCAACCGCGAGTTCGGCCAGCAGATCCGCGAGGAGGGACCCGCCGGACACGCCGCCAAGGCTGGGACGCCGACGATGGGCGGTCTGCTGATCATGGTCTCGGTCGTGGTGCCTTTCCTGATCCTCGGCCAGTTCGACACCGAGACGCTCGCCGTGATCGGCACCATGCTGGCCAGCGCCGGGCTCGGCTTCCTCGACGACTGGATGAAGATCACGAAGAAGCGCTCGCTGGGCGTGTCCGGCAAGGCCAAGATCGGCGTGCAGGCCGTGATCGCGGTCGTGCTCTGGTACGTGGCCACGCACACCGGGCATCCGCATCTGTCCGACACGGTGCGCTTCCGGATCTCCGACTTCTCGGTGAACATCGGCTACGCGTATCCGGTGCTCGTGTTCCTGGTGCTCGCAGGTGCCACGAACGGGGTGAACCTCACCGACGGCCTCGACGGCCTGGCGGCGGGCTGCTCGGCAATCGTGCTACTCGCCTACACCGCGATGACGTTCATCACCGAGGGGCAGCACGACCTCGCGCTCGTCTGCTCCTGCCTGGTGGGCGCTTGCGTGGGCTTCCTCTGGTTCAACTCGTTCCCCGCGGGGATCTTCATGGGGGACACCGGCTCCCTCGGCTTAGGTGGCGCCATTGCGGCGCTCGCGGTGATGACCAAGACCGAGGTGCTGCTCTTGATCACCGGCGGGATCTTCGTGATCGAGGCGCTCTCAGTGCTGATCCAGGTGATCGCCTTCCAGCGCTTCCGCAAGCGCGTGTTCCTCATGGCGCCGGTGCACCATCACTTCGAGCTGATGGCCTGGTCCGAGACGAAGATCATCCTGCGCTTCTGGATCGTGGCCGCGATCTCCGCCGCGATCGGCTTCACGCTGTACCAGCAGTCGATCACGTGAAGCCACGACCGCCGCTGCCCCCCGGGCCCTACCTGGTGGTGGGGCTCGCTCGCTCGGGTGTCGCGGCTGCCCGCATGCTGAGCGCGCACGGCGACGTGATGGGCTGCGACTTCGCGGAGCCGGCAGAAGCGGCGTCGCTCGAGGGCGTGGAGGTGCGGCTGCGCTCCGACGGCCTCGACCTGCTCGGACGCACGCGCACCGTGGTGAAGAGCCCAGGCGTGCCGCGCGAGGCACCGGTAATCGTGGCCGCGCGCGAGCGAGGCCTGGACGTGGTGGGGGAGCTGGAGCTGGCCTGGCGCCTGTTGCCGAACGAGTTCGTGGCCGTGACCGGCACCAACGGCAAGACCACCACTGTCGAGCTGCTGGGCGCGATCTACCGTGCGGCGCGGCGGCCGGTGGACGTGGCGGGCAACGTCGGCACGCCGCTGGCGTCGCTCGTGGGGAAGATCGATCCGGAGGCCACGGTGGTGTGCGAGGCGTCCAGCTTCCAGCTGGAGGACAGCTCCGAGTTCGCGCCCGAATGCGCGGTGCTACTCAACGTGAGCGAGGACCACCTCGACCGCCACGGCACGTTCGAGGACTACCTGGCGGCGAAGCTGCGCATCTTCCAGAACCAGGACGAGGACGACGTGGCCGTCCTGCCAGCCGGGTTCGCCGGCCAGCAGGGCCGCGCTCGCACGCTGCGCTTCGGCGGCCCTGACGCCGACCTGGCCGAGCGCGACGGCGAGCTGTGGTGGGAGGGCGCGCGAATGATGGACGCGAGCGAGCTGCGCCTGCGCGGCCGGCACAACGTGGAGAACGCGATGGCCGCGTCAGCGGCGGCGCTTGCGCGCGGGATCGACCCCGACCCGCTGCGTGAGGCGTTGCGCACGTTCGCGGGCGTCCCGCACCGCCTCGAGGAGGTGGCCGAGCGCGGCGGCGTGCTGTTCGTGAACGACTCGAAGGCCACCAACGTGGCGTCGGCGCTCGTGGGCATCGAGGCGTTCGACGGCGGCGTGCACCTCATCGCCGGCGGCAGCCTCAAGGGGGGCGGGTTCTCCGGCCTGCGCGAGGCCGTGACGGGCCGCTGCCGCGCCTGCTACCTGATCGGCGAGGCCGCGCAGCAGCTCGAGACGGACCTCGCGGACACGGTTCCCCTGGAGCGCTGCGGTGACCTCGAGCACGCGGTGGAGGCCGCGGCGGATGCGGCCCAACCCGGCGAGGTGGTGCTGCTCTCGCCGGCCTGTGCGAGCTACGACCAGTTCCGCAACTTCGAGGAGCGCGGCGACCGCTTCCGGGCGCTGGCACAGGGGATCGCCGCCCGAGGATGATTCCGGCCGCGCGCGTCGAAGGACGCTCGGATGGCCACGGACCGCCGCCGAGCCGGAAGGGCGAAGCCTCCGCTCGAGTACTCCCTGCTCTACACCGCCACCCTCTGCCTGCTCGCCGCCGGAGCCGTGATGGTCTACTCGGCCAGCTCCGCGGAGACGCTGCTCACGACGGGCGATTCCTCCTATTACCTGAAGCGCTACTTGATCTTCGGGGCGATCGGCATGGCGCTGCTGCACTTTCTCTCGCGGCACGGGCTGAAGCTCGTGAAGCAGGCCACGCCGATCCTGCTGTTCAGCTCGCTGGGCCTGACCTTGGCGGTGATGGTGCCGGGCATCGGTCAGAGCGTGAACGGCGCGCGGCGCTGGCTGGGCGCGGGGCCGGTGCAGTTCCAGCCCTCGGAGCTCTTGAAGATCTCGCTGGTGCTCTACGCCGTGCAGATCCTGGCCTCGAAGCCCGCCCGGATGAAGCGGCTGTCCACGCTCGCGCGACCGCTGCTCCTGGTCGTGGGCGTGGCCTGCGCGCTGCTCCTGAAAGAGCCCGACATGGGCACGGCGATCGTGGTCTGCCTGGCGATGGGCGCGCTGCTGTTCGCCGCCGGCGTGCCGACGCGCCACCTGCTGACGATCCTCGGGGTGATCGTGTTCCTGGCCGTGGTGTTCGCGATCGCCGCCCCCTACAGGCGGGCGCGGCTCACCTCGTTCATGCACCCGTGGCAGGACCAGGCCGGCTCCGGGTTCCAGACCGTGCAGTCGATGATCGCGATCGGCTCGGGCGGCTTCTTCGGGGTCGGCCTGGGCGAGTCGGTGCAGAAGATCTTCTACCTGCCGGAGGCGCACACCGACATGATCCTGGCGATCATCGGCGAGGAGCTCGGCCTGATCGGCATCACCGCGGTGGCGTCGCTCTACGGGATGATCGCCTACTCCGGCCTGCGCGCGGCCAAGATGGCCAACGACCGCTACGCGAAGCTGCTGGCTGTGGGGATGACGTCGATCATCCTCTGCCAGGCCACGCTCAACTTCTTCGCGGTGATGGGCCTGGCGCCGCTCACCGGTGTGCCGCTGCCGTTCATCTCATACGGCAACTCGAACCTGATCGTGCTGCTCGGCGGGATGGGACTCCTGCTCAACGTGGCCGCCACGGGCGGCCGGGCGCGCGCCGCCGGACCCGGGCGGCTGCGGGCCATAGATGGCGGAAAGGGGCCGCGTGCCGCGAGTGGTAATAGCGGCGGGCGGGACCGCCGGTCACGTCGTGCCGGCGCTCGCGGTCGCGGACGCGCTGCGGGCTAGCGGCGCGGAGGTGGAGTTCGTCGGGGGCGAGCGTGCGGAGGCCCAGCTCGTGCCCGCCGGCGGCTATCCGTTCCACCAGATACAGGTGGCCGGCATCGACAGGCGCAATCCCGTGCGCGCTGTGCGCGCGCTGCTGCTCGCCGCGGTGGCGCTGCCCAAGGCCGCGCGGGTGCTGCGCAAGGCGCGCCCCGGCGCGGTGATCGGCGCGGGCGGCTATGTGGCGGGGCCGGTGGGCCTGGCGGCGCGGCTGTTGCGTATCCCGCTGGTGCTCTGCGAGTCGGACAGCCACCTGGGTATGTCGAACCGGCTTCTGCAGCGCTTCGCGAGGCGCGTGTTCCTCTCGTTCCCGATCGAGGGCCTCGAGGGCGGCAAGTTCGTGTTGAGCGGGCGCCCCGTGCCCGCCGGCACGGGCCAGGCGGACCGGGCGGCCGCGCGTGCGCGCTTTGGCATAGGGGATGAGGAGCAGTGCCTCTTGGTGTTCGGCGGCTCGCTTGGCGCCCGCACGATCAACGAGGCCGCTGTGGACGCCTTTGGCGCCGCCTCGCCCTGTGCGGTCCTGCACGCCAGTGGCAGACGCGACTACGCGGCGCTGCGCGAGCGGCTGGACGAGCTGGGCTCGCCGCGCCACTACCACCTGCACGAGTACATCGAGCCCTTCGCGGACGCGCTCGCGGCGGCCGACCTGGTGGCCGCCCGAGCCGGGGGCTCCGTGCTGGAGGTGGCGGCCGCCGGGCTTCCGGCGGTGCTCGTGCCGTATCCGCACGCCACCGCCGACCATCAGACGGGGAACGCGCGCTGGATGGAGCAGGCGGGAGCCGCCGTGGTGGTGCCGGACGATGAGCTCGACGGGCCGCGCCTCGCGCGGGAGGTGGGGGCGCTGCTGGCCGTCCCCGCGCGGCTGCGGGCGATGGCCACGGCGGCGGCGAGAGTGTCGCGACCGGACGCCGCCGAGCTGATCGCCCACGAGACGCTGACGCTGGCGCGCACCTAATTTGGGCGCGGAGAGCGCAACTTTCGGCCTAAAGTCGGATTGAGAAGGTGCCGATGCGGGAATGTTGGCTCGACTGAGTCCTCGCCACCTCCAGCGAGGGTCCGAACTGAGTCTTCTGCCCGGACGTTCGACCCTTCTGATGCCGACCGATCCATCTCCGACAGTCGTGCAGCGCGCCGCCCGCGTGCTGAGGCGCGGCGCGGCCAAGCGGCCCACCGAGGTCAAGCTGATGCTCCAGGGAGGGCCGGAGGCGGTCTCGGTGGCGCGGCACAGCCTGAACGACTTCCAGTCCGAGCTGGGCCACGAGCTGTTCGAGGACATGCGCCTGCTCGTCAGCGAGCTGGTGACGAACAG
>JBKPDA010000195.1:0-5739 GCA_046727635.1 Actinomycetota bacterium
GACGGTCTTGGGCTTGGAGGCGTTGCCGGCGGCGTCGGTGGAGACCACGCTTAGACGGTACTTGCCGGGGCTCAGCCTGCGTCGGCTGGTCAGGCGGCCCTGGAACGTGAGCTGGTGCGAGCCGGCCGCCGTGCTGTAGACGAGGCTGGGCTTGGCCGCGACGTAGCGCGTGCATCGCTTCCGGTGAGCGCGGCGCTTGGTGGACGGCAGGCAGCGCTTGCCAACCCGCCGGCCGGAAAGGACGCGCGCGAACGTGAACGTGGTCCTCGACGCCTCGCTCACCTTGAAGCTGATCGTGGTGCCGACGGGCTTGCGCCTAGCGCTCAAGTGAGGCAGCTGGATCCCGATCCTGAACGCCTTGTGGCTCAGGCGCAGCGAGGAGATCGTGGGCGGGGTCTTGTCGCTGCTGCCGCCTCCGCCACCGCCGCCGCCCGAGGGCTTCGGTAGGTCCACCACGGCGGCGACGATCGCGCGAGGATCGGTGGCTCCTGCCGAGCCCTGGGCGAACCCCACACCAACGTTCCCGGCGGCGCTGCTGGCTGCCTCGAGCCCGACCCCCGCGATCTGCCCGAGGGCGTCGCGTGACAAGGTCAGCTGCGATCCGAGGCCGCCGACGTTCTCCCGCGCAACGACCTTGGTGGCTGCAGCCCCGCCGGTGGTGTCGATCCACGCGAGCAGCCCGCTGCCCGAATCCGCCAGCGCAGCGACCGGGAAAGAGGCGCCGGTGGGCGTACCCGAGTCAATCCGGAAGCCAGTCGACCAAGTGCCGGACGCGAGCATCGACCCGAACGTCTGGAACGACAGCTGGCGCGGCATGCCGGCCAACCCCTGGCCCGCCGTGTTCACGTCGATGCGCGGGTATTCGGCGCCCTCGTCCGGAGTGTCGAGCGGCAGACCGTCCATCACCTGCGCAGTGCTCAGCGTGTTGCCGCCGAGCTGGCGCGCGAGATCGCGTGGCTTGTTAGTCGCGCCGTATGCGAAGAGCTGGCGAAACACCACCCACGGGCTCGAAGAGCCGCCGCCATCGATGTCGACCATGTCGCTCGAGTTCGCGTTTGCGTGTCCTGACAGCGTGCCGACGCTCGCCTTGACCACGGTGGGGTCGGGCGTGGTGCCCGTGATGCGCCGAGCGTACACGGCCTGATCGGTGGTCGCGGCGCCCTCGGGCCACGCCATCACGGCGTTGCCGGCAGTGTCCACGGCGATGCGAGGGCCGAGCATGGCGCCGACGCCGCTCGCGGTGGCGTTACCCGGGTTGTTGTCGAGGTTGCCGCTAGCAGCGACCGGGCTCCAGGTGGTGCCCGTGGCCGGCAGCATCGACGCGCGTACGTGGTTCGTGTTGGTGTGGAACGCCGTGTAAGCCACGCCGCTCGCGGGATCCATGTCCACCTCGGCGTAGTCGATGATCGTGTTGCTGGTCGTGTCAGGACTGGTGAGCGTGAACGGGCTGGCCGCGTTCGGCTTGAGCGCGCCGTAGAGGTTGTTCATGGCGTCCGTAAAGGTCACGAGCACGCGCCCGCCATTGCCCACGGCCACGTGTGGGAACGAGGTGGTGGCCACGCCGGTGTCCACCTGCGCGCCTGCGCCCCAGGCGCCGTTGGAGTAGAGGGACACGAACGTGTGCTGCGTCCCGCCGACCTTCTTCGAGTACGTCAGCGCGCCCGTGCCATCCGGCGCCATGTCCAGATCTCCGAACGAGACGATGTTCGCGTCCGGCCCGTCGACGATCGCTCCCGGCACGATCGCCGCATTCGCCGCCGCGGGCAATGCAAGTAGGACAGCTACGGCGAGGGCGAGGCGTCCGCGGCGCACACCCTGACCCTAACGGCTAGCCGCGATGCCAGTCCACCGGCCCGGCCGTGAGCAGGTGGCCGGTGAGCGGACGGCCGAGCACGGTCTGCACCGCGTGGCTGGCGTCGAGCAGCTTCTCCAGGTCGATGCCGGTGTCGTAGCCCATCTCGTGCAGCATCGACACGAGGTCCTCGGTGGCGATGTTGCCGGTGGCGCCCTTCGGCACCGGGCAGCCGCCCAGCTCGCCGAATGAGGACTCGAACGAGCGCACGCCCGAGTCGAGCGCGGCCAGCACGTTCGCCAGGCCCTGCCCGCGGGTGTTGTGGAAGTGGGCGGTCAGCTCCACGTCGCCGCCAAGGGCGTGCGGGGCGGCCTCGAAGAACTCGCGCACCTGCCGCGGGTTGGCCATGCCGGTGGTGTCGCCGAACGCGATCTCGGAGCAGCCGGCGGCCACCAGCCGCTGCGCAATGGCGAACACGCGCTCCGGCGGCACCTCGCCCTCGTACGGACATCCAAACGAGACCGAGATCACGCCCTCGCAGCGCAGCCCCTCCGCGCGCGCGCGTGAGACCACCCGCTCGAGCCCGGACAGCGACTCCTCGATCGAGCGGTTCACGTTCTTCTGGTTGTGCGTCTCGCTCGCCGACAGGAAGAGGTTCACCTCCTGGAAGCGGTCGCGCAGCTCGAGCGCGTTGTCCAGCCCCTTCTCGTTGGGGATCAGGACCGTGACCGACACCTCGTCAGGGATGTCGACCGCGCGCAGCACCTCGGGCGCGTCGGCCAGCTGCGGGATCACGTCGGCCCGCACGAAGCTCGTCACCTCGAGGCGCCGCAGGCCGGTGCGCGCGAGCTGGTCGATCAGCCGCACCTTGTCCGCCGTGGGGATCACCTCGGGCTCGTTCTGGAAGCCGTCGCGAGGCCCCACCTCGCGAATCAGCACCTGCTCCGCCATGGCTCAGATCATGGCAAGGCCGCCCGAGACCCCGAGCGCCTGTCCGGTGACGAACGAGGCGTCGTCGGAGGCGAGGAAGGCGATCGCCGCCGCCACCTCGTCGGGCTGGCCGAGGCGGCGGAGCACGGTGGAGCCCACCATCGTGTCCACCAGCTTCTGCCCCACGTCGCCGAGCACCTCGGGCGCCTGCATGAGGAGAGGGGTCTCGATCGGGCCCGGCGCCACGGCGTTGCAGGTCACGCCGTAGCGAGCGGCCTCGCGCGCCACCGCCTTGGTGAAGCCGATCACGCCGCCCTTGGCCGCCGAGTAGACCGCGGAGCCCGAAGAGCCCACGCGACCTGCCTCGGACGCCACGTTCACGATGCGCCCGCGGCGCCGCTCCTGCATGCCGGGCAGCACCGCGTGAGTCACCGCGATCACGCCGCGCAGGTTGATCCCAAGCACCCGATCCCACATCGGCTCCTCCGTGTGCACGAAGAAGCCCCACTCGTCGTCGCCGGCGTTGTTCACGAGAACGTCGACCGGACCGAGCTGCTCCTCGATGGCAGCGACCGCCGCCCCGATCGACTCGGTGGACGTCACGTCCAGCTCGAAAGCGCCGCCGTCCAGATCGCCCGCCACCTCGTGCGCGCCCTCGAGGTTGCGGTCGGTGACCGCGACCCGCGCGCCCTCCGCCGCGAGCCGTCTGCACGTGGCCGCGCCGATTCCGCCGGCGCCGCCGGTGACCAAGGCAACCCGCCCCTCGAGCCTCATGGCCGGGCAGCCTACCCGTTAGTCTGGCCGCCCCGTGAGCCCCTCCCCCGTCCCGATCGTCGGAGCCACAGGCGCGCTCGGCTTCGGCCTGGCGCTGCGACTCGCGCGCGAGGGCGTGCCAGTGGTGATCGGCTCGCGGCGGCTCGAGTCGGCCGAGGAGGCGGCGGAGAAGGTGCGCTCCCAGCTCCCGGACGCGGATGTGTGCGGACTACAGAACGCCGACGCCGCGAAGACCGGCCCGCTGGTGATCCTCTCCGTGCCCTTTCGCGCGCAGTCCGAGAACCTCACGAACCTGAAAGAGGTGCTCGAGGAGGGCCAGATCCTGGTGGACGCCACCGTGCCGCTGGCGGCAGCCGTGTCCGGCAGGGCCACCCGCTTGCTCGGCGTCCCGCAGGGCTCGGCCGCCGAGCAGGCGAAGGAGATGGCACCCCAGGGCGTGCGCGTGGTGAGCGCCTTCCACACCGTCAGCGCGGCGAAGCTCAGCCACCTCGAGGACGAGCTGGACGAGGACGTGTTGATCGCCGGCGACGACCGCGAGGCCAAGCGCGAGCTGGCCGAGCTCGTGCAGAAGATCCCGGGTCTGCGGCCCGTCGATTGCGGCCGCCTCGAGATGGCCCGCATGATCGAGGGCCTCACGCCGCTGCTCATCTCGGTGAACGCGCGTCACAAGGCGCACGCCGGCGTGAAGCTCACCGGGCTGCCCGAAGTCACGTGGTAGTCGTCCTCGCGGGCGGCACCGGCGGGGCGAAGCTCGCGCGCGGGATGCTCGCCGCGGTGGGCGGCGACGAGCTCGTCGTGATCGCCAACACCGGCGACGACGTGGAGATGTACGGCGTGCACGTCTCGCCCGACCCGGACCTGATCACTTGGTGGCTCGCCGACTTGATCGACGAGCGCGGCTGGGGCATCGCCGGCGACACCTGGCAGGTGATGGAGGCGCTCGAGAGCGCGGGCCACCCGCCCTGGTTCCGCCTCGGCGACCGCGACCTGGCGATGTGCCTCGTTCGCACCGAGGTGCTGCGCGCGGGCGGCCGCCTCACCGAGGCGCAGGCAGAGGTGACCCGCGCCGTGGGAGTGGACGCGCGCGTGCTCCCGATGTCCGACGAGCCCGTGCGCACGCGCGTGAAGTACGCGGGACGGTGGCACCCGTTCCAGGAGTTCATGATCTCGGAGGGCGGCGCCCGTGGCGGCGTGGAGATCGAGGGCGTGGAGCTCGACGGCATCGCGGAGGCGCACCCGACTCCCGAGGTGCTGGCTGCTCTGGCCGGCGCCGAGGCGATCGTGATCGGCCCGTCCAACCCCGTGATCTCGATAGAGCCGATCCTCGCCGTGCCAGGCATGCGCGAGGCGATCGCGGCGGCGAGTGCCCCGGTGGTGGCCGTGAGCCCATTCGTGGGAGGCCGCGCGCTGAAGGGCCCCACCGAGGACTTCTGCCGCTACGCGGGCCTGCCGCTCGGCACCGGCAGCGTGATCAAGGCGTACGAGGGCCTGCTCCAGGGCGTGGTGGCCGACGAGCCGGCCGACGGCGCGCCCGTGCAGGTGACCACAACCCTCATGGACACACCCGCCGCGCGCCGCCGGCTGGCACAGGAGACCCTCGAATTTGCGGCCAGCCTGGCGCTCGCGTCATGATTGGCATCTGGTCCAGCCGCTAGAGTCGAGGTGGCGCATCCCCCTACGCCTATGCGCACCGCCGCGATCCTCCCCATCAAGAGCTTTACCGCCGCAAAGCAGCGGCTTTCGCCAGCCCTCGGGAGCGGCTCGCGCCAGGCGCTGGCGCAGGCGATGTTCTCGGACGTGCTGGGCTCGCTGCGGAAGGTGGAGCGCCTCGAGGCGATCGCTGTGGTGACGGGCGACCCCGCTGCCCAGGCGGCCGCACACGGCGACCGCGTGGTCGTGGTCCACGACACGCTCGAGGCCGGCCAGTCGGCCGCCGCAGCAGCGGGTATCAAGCACGCCCTCGCGCAGGGCTTCGAGCGCGTATTGCTCGTGCCGGGCGACACGCCGATGCTCGACCCCGTGGAGATCGACGCGCTGCTCGCCCGCAGCGAGGACGACGGCATGCAGGTGGTGATCGTGCCCGACCGCCACGGCTCCGGTACGAACGCTCTGATGATCACGCCGCCCGACGTCTTCAAGCCCAGCTTCGGCCCCGATAGCCTGCACCGCCACCTGAGCGCGGCCCAGGAACAGGGGCTCATGCACAGCGTGGAAGAGGTGCCCTCGCTGCTGAATGACGTCGA
>JBKPDA010000196.1:0-3682 GCA_046727635.1 Actinomycetota bacterium
GGCCAGTGCGGGCCGTGCAGGGCAGGCGACGACATGCACTGCCTGAGCGGCTCGTTCCCCGGCATCGACCGAGACGGGGGCTTCGCGGACTTCCTCCAGACCTCCGCCCGCCCGGTGGTGAAGCTCGACCCGTCGCTTCAGCCGAAGGACATCGCTGCCCTGGCGGATGCCGGCCTCACCGCCATCCATGCCGTCAAGAAGGCGATCCCGGTGCTCGGCCCGGGCACGCGCGTGGTCGTGATCGGCGCGGGCGGCCTCGGCCACATCGGCGTGCAGTGCCTGAAGGCGATGACGCCGGCGGAGGTGATCGTGATCGACCCGTCCGAGCCCGCGCTGGCGCTGGCGCGGGAGCTCGGCGCCGACCGGACGATCCAGGTCGACGGCACCCACGTCGAGAAGGTGCGCGAGCTCACCGACGGGCTCGGCGCCGAGGCGATCATCGACTTCGTGGGCGAGAAGGGCGCGATCGAGGACGGCATCGCGATGGTCCGGGACGGCGGCTTCTACTACGTGATCGGGTACGGCGAGAACATCAACATCCCGACGATCGACGTGATCTCGCGCGAGATCTCGTTCATCGGGAACCTGGTGGGCACCTACACGGACCTGCGGGAGCTGATGACGCTGACCGCCCAGGGCAAGGTGAGCCTCCACACGACGACGTATCCGCTCGAGGCGATCAACGACGCGATGGCCGACCTGGATGGAGGGCGGCTGCAGGGTCGGGGGATCTTGGTACCTGCCGGGGCGGGGTAGGCTCGCCCCCGAAATGCTGCCGTACGGCAAGCGGTCGGACCTGATCGTTCACGAGCAGGAGCCGTTCAACGCCGAGACCAGTCCCGCCGCCCTGATCGAAGGTCCGCTGACAGCCACGGACGCGTTCTACGTGCGCGGCCACGGGGCGGTGCCGGAGATCGACCCGGCGGCATGGCGCCTGCACGTGCACGGACTCGTGGAGCGGGAGCTCGACCTGTCGCTCAGCACCTTGCGCGAGGCGTTCAGGGAACGAGAGGAGATCGCGACGCTGCAGTGTGCCGGCAATCGCCGCGCCGGCCTGATGTCCATCCGCGACATCCCGGGTGAGGCGCCCTGGGGTCCGGGCGCCACAGGCACCGCCAGCTGGAGCGGCGTGGCGCTGGCGGATGTGCTGGCGCTGGCCCGCCCGGTCGAGGGTGCCGCGCACGTGGGCTTCGAAGGCGCCGACCCGTGCGTTGAGGCCAAGCCGCCCCAGCCCTTTGGCGGCTCGATCCCGCTCGACAAGGCGTGCCGCCCTGAGGTTCTGCTCGCCTGGGAGATGAACGGCGAGCCGCTAGCGCCCGTCCACGGAGCGCCGCTGCGCGTGGTGGTGCCGGGTTACATAGGCGCGCGCAGCGTCAAGTGGCTCCAGCGGATCGAGGTGCGCTCTAGCCCGTGGGAGGGGTACTTCCAGCACGTCGCCTACCGGCTGTTGCCCGAGGACGGCACGCCCGGTCCCGGGGCGGGGATGCCGCTCGGCCTCGTGGCGCTGAACGCCGACGTGCTGTCTCCGGCCGACGGCGAGACGGTGGCCGCCGGCCCGGTGGAGGTGCGCGGCTATGCGTTCGCGGGCGGGGAGCGGCACGTCGCGCGTGTGGACGTCTCGCTCGACGGCGCCGCGAGCTGGTTGCAGGCCGAGTTGCTCGAGGACCTCGGCCGCTGGGCCTGGCGGCAGTGGCGGATCACGGTCGACCTGGAGCCGGGAGAACACGAGATCGTGGTCCGCGCCTGGGACTCCTCCGCCGCCACGCAGCCGGAGGAGGACGCCTCGCTGTGGAACCCCAAGGGCTACGTGAACAACGCGCGCCCGCGGATCCGGGTGCGGGCCGCCTAAGCGCTCACGACCTGAGAGTGCCAGCTACCTCTTGAGACGGATGGCGAGCGTCTTGGTGGTGGTGTTGCTGGCGCCGTCCGTCGCCTGGACCGTGATCGTGGCCTTGAGCTTCCGGCCGCGCGACAGGGCCGCACGGAGGGCGTGCAACTGCCTGCGCGGGACCCTCAGGACGATCTTGGTGCGGGTGCCTGCCGCCAGCGCCGTGGTGGCGACCCTCAGGCGGTAGCGCGCAGCGAGTGTTGGGATCGCGACCTTGCCGCTCACGATTGCTGTGGCGGCCTCGCTGCTCGTCGCGAACAGGTACAGCCTGCCCTTGCGCACGCGCTCCCGCTTAGGTGCGCTGAGCGTGACCGCGGGGGCGGTGGTGTCGGCAGGCGATGCGCCGGCCGGCACCGGGCCGGCTGGAGAGGCCGGATGCAGGGGCTGCCAGTCGGGCTTGTAGAGATAGTCGGAAATGGCCGTGATGGCGTGTAGGTTCGAGCCGTCGGCATGCATCGCCATCAGCGGGGAGGTCGTGGGTGACTTCGTGGAGGAGTAGCGCTCGAACACGATCGTGCTTCCGTCCGGTGAGAACACCGGCTGCTGGTCCTCGACGCCGCTGGCGGGAGCGGTCAGCTGATGCGGGTTTGCGCCGTTGGCGTCCATGATCCAGATCGAGCCGACACCGTCGTTCCGCTCGAACACGATGCGCGAGCCGTCAGGGGAGATGCTCGGGTCGAGGTCGTGCTTGCCGCTTGTGAGCGCCAGGGGCTGGGAGGCGGCGTCCAGCGGCGCCTTGAAGATCCGGTACCCAAGCCCGAAGACGTAGCGCTCGAAGACGATCGACCTGCCGTCGGGCGAGAACACGGGGACGTGATCACTCGCGATTCCACCGGGCATGGGGGCCAGCTGGCTTCCGTCCACGTTCATGAGCTCGATGTGCTGCCCGGTCGCGTCGGTCCGTTCGAAGGCAATGCGGCTGCCGTCAGGTGAGAACGACGGGTAGTCGTCACGGGTCGCGGAGCCGTCGGTGAGGTCGGACTGATGCGCACCGTTCACGTCCATGATCGCGATCCGGCAGTTGGCGCCCGTTGGGCAGCGCTCGAACACGACCCGGCTGCCGTCGGGCGAGACCGAGGGGTCGTCGTCGTACTGAGAGCCGCTGGTGACCTGGTGCTGAGCGCCCGACGTCGGGTCGACAGACCAGATGTGCCCGACGTGGCACGCGCCAGCGTCCTCGCACTTCGTCGCGATGATCGTCCCATTTGTGCCAGGCACGACGGCCGCGGCCGAGCCTGGGCCGGCGAGCGCGCCGATGGCGCCTCCGGCGATCACGGCGGCGGCGGCGAGGCGATGGCGAGGGCTGCTGAGGGGCATCTGTTGGACTCCTTGGCGAGTGGACCGGTGACGACTCCACGCTCCCAGGCCGGATCGCCGTTGTAAGTGAGGAGCACTCCTCAGTCGTCCTTCGGCTTGGCGACGAATCGACCCGGTGCATACCGAAGCGGTGGTGCGGCTGCCCGTACATCGACGTTCCGGCCGCGCTACGAGGCCCCGTTTGGGAGATCGCCGCCTACCCGCCCCTCCTCGAAGGCGCGGGTCTGCTTGCGCATCAGGTCGATGAACCTGCGCCGCTCGGCGTTCGTGAGGGCGCCACTCGTCAGCTCCTCGTAGAGCGCCAGGTGCGCGTCGATCGCCGCGTCGATCACCTCGCGGCCGTGCTGCGTGAGCTCGACCAGCACGCCGCGGCGATCCGAGGGGTCGGGCCGGCGCCTGACGAGCCCCGCCGCCTCCATCCGGTCGATCCGATTGGTCATCCCGCCGGAGGACAGCAGAACCCAGCGCGCCAGCTCG
>JBKPDA010000197.1:0-6242 GCA_046727635.1 Actinomycetota bacterium
CCGCGTAGCCACTGCGGCCGCTCGGCGCGATGCAGATCACCTTCATGAACGCGTCGGTGACCGACTCGGACGCCACCACTCCGGTCGAGGACGCCACCGCGGTCTCCACCTCGCCCAGGGTCCAGATCCCGTGCGCCTCCACGCCGTCGCGCTCGGCTACCTCGAAGACCATGCCCAGTGCGGCGCCACCGGGGGTGGGATCGATGCGAGCGGTCTCCTCGTCATGGCCACCGTGCGGAGGTAGCTCGGCGGGCGCCGGGAAGCCCGGGTAGTCGCCGGACCCCGCCGAGCGTGCCGCCGCCTCGGCCGCGGCCTCGGCCGCACGGGCGCAGGCGGCCAGCGACTCGTCGTCGGTCTCGTTCGTCGAGGCCCCGCCCACGTGACCGTCGCGCAGCACGGCGATCTCCACGCTGAGGTCGTCGATCGCGGTGGCCTGGGTGGGCCGCGAGCGCGCGTAGCGCAACAGAAGCGAGCGTTCGGAGGTGACGAGCGCCAGCGCACCGTCGCCCGGCACCGCCGCCTCGAGCGCCCGCTGCGCGAGCTCGAGGCTCGCGCTCACGCCACGCCCACCTGCACGTTCCGGAAGCGCGCCGGAGCCGCCCCGTGGGAGACGTGCATCGACTGGCCCGGCTCTCCCTTCCCGCAGTTGAGCACTCCCCACAGCCGCCAGGCGGAGCGGTCGCAGACGGCGTCGAGGCTGGCCCAGAACTGCGGCGTGACGCCCGCGTAGCTCGGGTTGCGCAGGAGGCGGCCGAGCTTGCCGTCGCGGATTTCCCATGCGGCCTCGGTGGCGAACTGGAACTGCAGCCGGCGCGAGTCGATCGACCACGAGCGGTTCGTGGCCATGTAGATGCCGTGGTCGGTGTCGGCGATCAGGTCCTCGAACGTGCCCGCGTCGCCGGGCTCGAGGTTCACGTTGGTCATGCGGATGATCGGCTGTCGCGAGAAGCCCTCGCCGCGCATGCAGCCGCCCGAGCGCTCGAGCCCGATCTCCGCCGCGGTCTCGCGCGAGGAGAGGAAGCCGCGCAGCACGCCCTCCCGGACGATCGGCACGGCGTGCCCCGCCACACCCTCGTCGTCCCAGCCAAAGGTGCCGAGACCCTGCGCCACGGTGGCGTCGGCGGTCACGTTCATCAGCGGCGAGCCGTAGCGCAGCGAGTCGAGATCCGAGGCGGACACGAAGCTCGTGCCCGCGTACGACGCCTCGCGGCCGAGCACGCGGTCCAGCTCCACTGCGTGCCCGACGGACTCGTGCACCTGCAGCGCGACCTGCTCGCCGTTCAACACGATCGTGGTGGTCTCGGCGGGACAGGGCGGCGCGGTGAGGAGCGCCACGGCCTCCTCGGCCACGCGCGGCGCCTCCTCCACCAGGGCGAGCCCGGTGAAGTGCTCGAAGCCGGCCTGCGCCACCTGCTCGCGGTGCGCGCCCGGATACGAGCGCACCTGCGTCTCGTGATCGGTCGTGGCCGTGGCCGCGATGCCGCCGCCGCACTCCACGAGCCGCTGCTCGCACGACGCGCCCTCCGTCGAGGCGAACACCTTGTCGTCGCGGTACGCGTCGAAGTGCGCGGTGGCGAGCGCGATGCGCGGATCGCCGCGCATGGCCGCGTCGGCCTTCGCGAGTAGCGCCAGCTTGTCCTCGAGCGGCACCTCGAAGGGGTCGATCTCGAGCGGCGTGGCGTACGAGCCGCGCGCGGGCTGCTCCGGAGCCAGTGGCAGCACCTGCGCCTTGGTGCGCGGCTGCGCCTCGGCTACCGCGATCGCACGCTCCAGCGCGTCCTCCGCGGCGGCGCGCTCGCTGCCGCGCGCAGCAGCGAAGCCCCAGGCGCCTCCGATCCGCACCCGCACCCCGAAACCCTCCTCCTCGCCGCGCCGAACGAGGTCCACTCGGCCGTTCCTGGTGGACACGCTCTCAGCGCTGGAGCGCACGTGACGCACGTCCGCGTAGTCGGAGCGCCCGGCCGCCGCATCCATCAAGTCGGCCAGGAGATCCCGCATTGGAGCGAGCAGCCTATCGATGGTATGGCGCTAGCGTGAGAGCCGGGTTACGATCGGATCAGGCCCTCCACCCGAAAGGATTCGCCCTGCTGGCTCGCCGGGACGATCCCCGTCTTAGCGCCTTCGCGCGTTGGATCGTCATAGCTCTCCTCGTGGTTGTCGTCTTCGCGCTTCGCGCTCTCGGCGTGGTCGCGTCGGGCACCCTGTTCATCCTGCCGACGCTGGTCGCGGCCGTCTGGTTCGGCCGCTCCGGAGGCCTCGCAACCGCGGCGGCTTCCGCCGTTGCATACGCGGGCGCGCGCGCGATCAGGCCGGAGGGCGAGAGCCTGTCGGTGGTCGAATCGGGGCTTGTGCGCCTGGCGATCTTCGGCGTCGCGGCGTACATGGTGGGCTGGGTCTCCGAGCAGCGAAGCAAGCTCAGTACGACGGTGTCCGAGCAGGAGGCCGAGCTCGTGGAGCTGCGCGGCATCCAGCAGGCGCTGGCGCCTCGTGAGGCGCCGCGGCGCCCCGCGCTCGAGCTGGCCAGCTGCTACGTGCCGGCCGAGCAGGGCGCGGCCGGGGACTTCTACCTCGTCACGGCGGCCCCGCGCGACGCCACGATCGTGGTGGTGGGCGACGTGGCCGGAAAGGGGATCGAGGCCGCCCGCCGTGCGGCGTTCGTGCGCACCGCGTTGGCCACCTCGGCTCCCTACACGGACGACCCCTGCCGCCTGCTCGAGCTGGCGAACGCCGCGCTGCTCGAGCTCGGCCCGCGGCCCGACGACATGCTCGTCACTTGCGCGGTGCTGGCCTTCACTCCGGTCACGCACACGCTCACCTACGCGCTGGCAGGCCACCCGGCGCCGATGTGGCTCGACAACGGCAAGCCGCTCAACCACATCCGGCCGGCGTTCCCGCTCGGCGTCGAGTCCTATCTCGACTGTGAGTCGTGCAGCACCACGTTCGGGCCCGGCTCGGGGCTCATCGCGTTCACCGACGGTCTGTCCGAGGCGCGTCGCCGCGGCGGCGAGCTGTTCGGCACCGACCGCATCGAGCGCACGCTGTCGAAGCTGAGCGGCGAGCCGCCCGCGCGCGTCGTCAGGGAGCTGCGCAACGAGGCCGAGCGCTTCGCGGGCGGATCGCTGCCGGACGACTTGTGCATCGTCGCCCTGCGGGCGAGTTAGCTATTCCACCGAGCGGATCGTCCAGAAGTCGCTCGAGAGCGACGACTGCAGCAGGTACGGGTACGGCATCGTGAAGTAGCCGCGCGAGCCCCACTTGGGACCCCACGAGTTGCGCAGGAAGAAGAGCTGCCTGCGCTCGTCGTATCCCACTGCAAGCACGGCGTGACCGCCGAGCTGCTTCTCGCGCGCGCCGGGCATCGGCATGTCGCCCGTCTTCGCCACCTCGTCGCTCTCGAAGCTCTCGTACACCACGAAGCCGAACACGAACGGGTAGCCGTCGGCTAGGCAGCCCTTCAGCTGGCCGAGCGTCTGGGTCAGCCGCTGATAACGGATGGCCTGGTGCTTCTCCGCCTCGTCGTAGGCCTTCGTCGGCGGCTTCTCTCGGAAGCGGTCGATGTTGTACGGCCAGGTGCGCTCGCGGCAGGCGCCCTGCTTCGCCACGCTCTTCATCCCGTCGCGGATCTCGGCGCCGCCGTCCGAGTCCACCGTGTGCTCGATGACGCGCTCGTTGTAATAGATGAACAGCCGCGACGGCGTGAACGGGTTGCGCTGCTTCTGCTTGATCTGGTCGAACTCGAGCGCGGCGGCGATGGCGTTGCCCGTACATGACCCAAGGTCGCCCTGGTCGTATACCTCGGGGCACTGCTTGCGCAGATCCACCCGCGCGGGCAGCTTGTCGAGCACGGGCGCCGGCGCCGCGTAGATGTAGTCGCGCCCGTCCGGCATGTCGGGGCGCCAGCCGTAGCCCTGGATCTTTCGCTCGAGGCGAGCGCGCGGCATGCGGTAGGGATATCACCGAGGGGGAGAACGCGCCGGGTAATTCCCCTTGTTGAGGTATGAGACCCTGGCTGCTGGCGGCCGCCGCGTTGGCGGTGGCCGCGCTCATCCTGCTCCAGCGCCCGCACGGCGAGCGGCGTCTGAGCGCGCGCGTCGTGCGCGACGTGGACGGCGACACACTCGTGGCGAGCGCCGGCGGCCGCAGCTTCTACGTCAGGCTGCTCGGTATCGACACCCCGGAGACCCACCGGCCCGGCACGCCGGTGGAGTGCGGCGGGCGCGACGCGTCGGCCAACATGGGACGGCTTGCGCCGCCCGGGCAGCGGATCCTGCTCGAGCCCGACGCAGGCCAGGACCGGGTGGACGCCTACGGACGACTGCTGGCCTACGTGTGGCTGCCCGACGGCCGGCTCGTGGAGGACGAGCAGCTGCGTGCAGGTTGGGCGAAGACCTACGTGTTCCACGGCAAGCCGGTGTCGCGGTTCGGGCAGCTGGCGGCCACCGAGCGGGTGGCTGAGCGGCAACGTCGTGGGGTATGGGGCGAATGCGGCGGTCGCTTCCACAGCGCCTCGTGAGCGGTTCGTCCATTCGTCCAGGCGACGCTCAAGAAGCCGCGCGCCAGACCCGATCTTGGTAGAGGCTCATGCGTTTACACGCCAACTCCACGGCGCGCATCGATCACTTCCAGAGCGACGGGCGGCTGCCCGACCTCACCTCCGGCGTGATGTGGACCGCGACGGCGATCTTCGGCCTCATCGCGCTGCTCCTCCCCGGCACCTCGCAAGCGCATCTACCCGAGGAGCTCGCGGTGGCCTTCTTCGCACTCGCGTGGGGAGGCACGTCGTTCTGGCTCGGCTTGCGCGGCCACACGATGCCGATTCGGACGCGCGCAGTCGTCACGGCCGCCGTCATGCCGGTGGTTGCCTTCGGCTTGTGGGCCACGGGAGGCGCCGTAAGCTTCATCCAGCCGGTGCTGCTGCTCACGGTGCTGTTCATCGCGTACTTCTTCCCGCCGCGATTGGCCGCGGCGCTCGCGGCCCTTTACGTGCTCTGCTACGCAAGCCCGCTGCTGTACGACGACAGAGCCACCAGCGGCGGTTACCCCGCGCGCTTCCTGATGTTCGCCATCGCGGTGGCCTGCGCCACCGGCGCAATGGGAGTGCTCAAGCGGCGGCTGCTCCACGCTGAGGCGAAGCAGCGCGCGATGGCCGAGCGCGATCCGCTCACGGGCGTCCACAACCGCCGCAGCTTCGACAGCGCGCTGGCCACGGCGCTCGACGACGCCTCGGACAGCGTCGCGCTGGTCGTGTTCGACTTCAACGACTTCAAGCTGATCAACGACGTCCACGGTCACCCGGTGGGCGATTCGGTGCTCAGCGCCGTGGCGGACGCCTGCCGCGAGGTGGTGCGCGACGGCGACTGCCTTGCACGCATCGGCGGCGACGAGTTCGCGCTGATCGCGCCCGGGGCGGGGGAGGAGGGCGTGCGCCGCGTGGTGGCCGGGCTGGACGAGGTCATCTCGCAGGCGCGGATGCCGTCCGGCGTCGGGTCCGTGGAGGCCACCTTCGGCTGGGCGGTCTCTCCGAACGACGGCCGCGACTGCCAGGAGCTCTTCCGCCGAGCCGACCAGAGGCTGCTCGAGCGCAAACGCGTAGGCCGCGGCCCGCACCGCCGTGCAATCCGCCTGACGGCGGCGGCGCCGGCTCGCTAGGCCCGGGCCAGCGCCCAGTCGGCCGGCTTGCCGCGCTTCGTGCGGAGCGTGAAGACGAACATCCCGTCGCGGCGCTTGGCCGCCACGGCGTGCCCGTTCGCGTACGCGGTGTAGCTCCCGCCTCCCGGAGGCGCCACCTCCATCGTGAGCTTGGCCGAACGCGCCGTGACCACGTACCCGCGCGCGAGGCGCTTGCTGTACGCCACGCCCGCGTCCGGCAGCCGGAGCGAGAAGGTCGTGAAGGGCAGCTCGGGCTGGATCCGGAAGCCGGCCGCGGTGGGCTCGATCCCCGCCAGGCGGATCGTGTCGAACAGGCTCCAGGTGGGCTGGTGCATGATCTGCCCGCTGTAGCCCGTCGTCAGTCCGATGCCGCAGCGCTCCGGGTTCGTGGAGTAGAAGGCGTGGCAGACGTCGTCCACGGACAGGGTGCCGTCCCAGTGGCTTGGATACGCGCGCGCGTGCGCGGCGAGCGTGTTGCGCTGAAGCTCGTCGAACGCGTACTCGCGCGCGTTCGGCACCGTTCCGCCGAGCGAGCCGAGCGCCCAAGTGAGCCACCCGTTCACCGCGTACCACGAGCCGCCCACGAACACGGC
>JBKPDA010000198.1:0-13069 GCA_046727635.1 Actinomycetota bacterium
GACCTGTAGTTAGACGGCTTCCTGCACTGCCAGTTGCACGTCACCCACCTGCAGCTCGCCCGAGCGCACCAGCGTCACCAGGCGCATCGCCACATGCGGATCGAACTGGCCGCCGGCGCTTCGCTCCAACTCGGCCAAAGCGTCCTCGAGCAGCATGGCTGGGCGGTACACGCGCGGGCAGGTCATCGCCTCGAGCGCGTCGGCCACCGCCAGGATGCGGCTCTCGAGAGGGATGTCGTCGCCGGCCGTGCCGAACGGGTAGCCGTGTCCGTCGAAGCGCTCGTGCAGCTGGCAGACCCAGTCGGCGATCTCGCTCATACCGGCGCCCGCGATGATGTCGCGGCCAAGCTCGGAGTGGCGGCGCATCTCGCCGAACTCCTCTTCGTCGAGCTTGCCGGGCTTGAGAAGGATGCGGTCCGGGATGCCGATCTTGCCCACGTCGTGGAGCACGCCGGCGGTGCGCACCATCTCCACCCGCTCGGGGTCGAGCTCCAGGCTCACTGCCAGCGTGGCCGCGTAAAAGGCCACGCGCTGCGAGTGCAGATGCGTGTAGCCGTCCTTCGCGTCCACAGCGCGCGCGAGCGCGTGAACAGTGCGGATCAGGCTCGAGCGGTGCGCGTGCTCGGCCTTCTCCTCGGGGGAGAGCGCCTCGCCGCTGTCCGGCGCGTACACGGACACGCGGTCGCGGCCGCGCGACTTCGACCAGTACATCGCTCCGTCGGCGAAGCGCATGAGGTCGGCCTGGTACTCCGCCGCGCGCGGGTACATCGCGATGCCGGCGCTGATCGTCAGCGTCTCGCGCGTCGGGCCGATCGTGATCGAGGCGAGCGCGCTGCGCAGCCGCGCCACCACCTCCTCGGCCTCGCTGACGCTGGTGCCGTGCATCGCCACCATGAACTCGTCGCCTCCAACACGCGCCGCGATGTCGCTGGCCCGCAACGACGCCGAGATCGTGTGCGCGCAGGCTCGCAGCGCCTCGTCGCCGACGGCGTGCCCGCAGCGATCGTTGATCGGCTTGAAGTGGTCGACATCGAGCGCCACGAGTGCCACCTCGTATCCCTCGCGCCGGGCGCGTGCCAGCTCCGAGCCCAGCCGCTCCTGGAAGGCGCGGTGGTTGAGGAGCCCGGTGAGCGGGTCGCGGATGGCCTGCTCGATCTTCTCGCGGTAGTCCCGCGCGTTCTGGATCGCGACCGCCAGCTGGTCGGCGAGGAGGCGCAGCAGCTTCAACTCCGCGGCGTCGGCGCGGTCGGCGGCGGGCCGCAGCAGCGTGACCTTGCCGATGTGCTCACCGCGCGCTTCGAGCGGCAGGCGCACCACCTGGCGCTCACTCTGGAGCTCCACCCCGGCGCCGTCGGCGGGATCGCCGGCCAGCGACGCCTCGGCCTCCCAGTCACCGGTGGTAGCGGCGAGGACCAGCTCGCCGTCCTCCTCGAAGTACAGCGCGGAGCTGGTGGTGCGGGCCGCAAGCCGCATCACGTCGAGGCCGCGCTCGATGATCGGCTGCTCCTCGAGCGTCTCGGTCATCGTCGTGGCCAGGCCGGTGAGGGCCTCGAGCTCCTCGTTGCGGCGCATCACCTGGTCGTTCAGCCTCCGACCGCGCGCCAGCGCCATCCGGTTCTCGTACATCAGGTAGGCCTGGCGCGTGAACGTGATCAGGATCGCGGCGAGGAAGAAGAGAAGGAAGTAGCCGCCGTTCCAGGCGTTGAGGTCGCCGCTGATCCAGATGCCGGCCTCCACCGCGGGGATCGTCATGACGGCGCAGAGGGGGATCACCACCCGCACGAGCATCCAGCGGCGGCCAGAGAGGCGCGGGGGCGCGGTCTTCTCTGCGGACGGCACGTGGACGTCTGCCGCGATCGCGATTGCGGCGCTCGCCAGCGTCCACATGGTCGCGGTGAGCCAGATCACGAACGGCATCTCGCCGGCGGCCGCGGCCGCCACCAGACCGTCGCCCGCCGAGGCGAGCGCGCACGCGGTCACGAGGCACCAGCCCACGCGCCGGTGGGCGCGGTCGGTGTTGGCGAGCGTGGTGAAGGCGGACACGAGCAGCGCGGTGACGTTGGTCACGAACACAGCGGTGAGAACCGTGCGCCCATGGTCGAAGCCGGGAATCGCGACGTAGTAGACGCCCACCGCCACCATCGGGATGGCGAGCAGCATCGCGTCGCTCAAGCCGACGAGACGCGCGCCTCGCATGGTGCGGCGGCCGCGCAGCGACACAGCCGCCAGCAAAGCGGCGGACCTGGCGAAGGCTGGATCGATCGCAGCCGCGGGCTTGAGCGCGTGCAGGGAGACCGCCACGGCCAGGCCGGCCGCCACGCCGCCCACCAGCATCGAGAGCGAGAGGGTGAGCCACTTGCCGCGGGTGGCCGGATCGCGCCGGGCTGCCGCGGCACAGCGAAGCGCGGCGAAGCCGGACACGGCAGCGCCGATACCCCAGACGACCGCAGCGAGGTCGAGCATGGGGACGTATCGGCTGCAACGGGACGGGAATTGAGTCGGGCAGCACGCTAGGCTGGCCTCGAACGTGGAGCTTCAGCCGGGCGAAAACCTGATCTTCAGCGGCCACCCGTCCTGGCGCTCGATCCTCGACTTCTACTTCAAGGGATTCGTCGTGATCTTGGTCGGGGCGGGAATCGCCGCTCTCGTCACGCTGATCTCCGACAAGGTGGACTGGGCCATAAGCGGTGCGACGGCCGGCGTGCTGCTGGTGCTGGTGGTGATCGTCGGGCTGATCAAGCGGGTCACCACCACGTACACGATCACCGACCGGCGCCTGCACATCAGGAGCGGCGTGTTCACCCGCGTGACTCGGGACACGCGCCTCGAGCGCGTGCAGAACGTCAACACCCGTCAGTCGATCCTCGAGCGGGCCCTACGCGTCGGCACCGTCGACTTCGACACGGCGGGCACGGAGGGCTCGGACTTCGCGTTCGTCGGCGTCGCGAGCCCACGCAAGGTGGTGGAGGCCGTGGACCTGGCGCACCGCCAGCGGGAAGCCGCGGTCGCCGAGCAGGCCCAGACTCTGCCCCCTTCACCGCCAACCGACGTGTAGAGACAGCCTCTTAACGGCAACCTTCGCGCCGGAGGCTTAGGATGCGCGCGTGGCTCGCGCGTCAGGAATGAGCCGGCGCACGCTCTTGCGCTCGGGCGCCGCCGCAGGACTCACGCTCGCCACCGCCAACGGCCTGCCCGCCTGGGCGCGCCCGGTCGCCGACCTCGGCCGGGTCCGCAAGCCCGGCTCGAAGCCGTTCCCGCACCTGCGCGAGGGCGAGGACACGATGCCCGCGGTGGAGCACATCGTCGTGCTGATGATGGAGAACCACTCGTTCGACAACATCCTCGGGATGCTGCCCCGCCGCACCCGCTCGCGGCGAAACGTGGACGGCCTGCCGCTCACGCGCGGCGGGCATCAGAAGGCGGTGACCCTCGACCAGAACGGCAAGCCCGTGCGCTCCAGCCACGCGCCGTCGGTGTGCCAGCTGAGCGGCCACCCCGGCCAGAACTGGAACGCCAGCCACATCTCCTGGAACAACGGCAAGAACGACGGCTTCGCGAAGGCCAGCGGCTACTCGGCCATGTGGTTCTGGGACGACGAGGACCTGCCGTTCACGTACTCGATGGCCAGCGCCTTCCCGGTCGGCGAGCGCTTCTTCTGCTCCACCCTCTGCCAGACCTATCCGAACCGCCGCTACCTGATGGCGGGCACGTCCGACGGCGTGATCGCGACCGACGCGGTGAACTTCAGCGTGAAGGCCAAGAACGGCACGATCTTCGACCGGCTCGACCAGCACAAGATCAGCTGGCGCAACTACTTCAACGACCTGCCGGCCACGCTCATCATCCCCGACGTGTTGACGGACGCCCGGAAGAAGGCGGGTGTCCTGCAGAAGATCGACGTCTTCTACAAGGACGCCCGCAGGGGCAAGCTGCCGGCGGTCAGCCTCGTGGATCCCCACTTCGAGATCCAGTCCCAGGAGAACCCGCAGGACATCCAGTTCGGCGAGCAGTTCATCGCGAAGGTGGTGCGGGCGGTGATGGAGTCGCCGAACTGGGAGAAGACCGTGCTCTTCTTCACCTATGACGAGCACGGTGGTTACTACGACCACGTGCCGCCGCCGAAGGCGATCAAGCCCGACTCCACGCCGCCGCTCCTGAAGCCCGGAATGATCCCCGGCGCCTTCGACCGCTACGGCTTCCGGGTGCCGCTCGCGGTTGTGTCGCCATTCGCGAAGCCGAACTACGTGTCGAGCCAGGTGCAGGACCTCACGTCGATCCTGCGCTTCATCGAGCGCAAGTGGAACATCGGAGCGCTCACGTTCAGGGACGCCAACGCGGCCGACATGACCGACTACCTCGACATCCGCAAGGCGGCGTTCCGCGAGCCGCCGCGCCTGGCCGCCGCGCCGAAGACCGCTCCGGGTCTCGAGCGCTGCCACCAGCTGGGCTTGCATCCGCCTGGCGAGCCCGCGGGCGTTTAACGCTTTCGCAATCTCTTCCGGGCATCATGCGCCAAGACGATGGTGCTCCTGACGCTGTTCGCGCTGGTGGCCGGAGCAGCCACCGCCGTGACGCCGTGCGTGCTGCCGGTGCTGCCCGCCCTGCTGTCGGCCAGCGCCGCGGGGGGACGGCGGCGCCCGCTCGGCATCGTGCTCGGGCTGGCCGGCACGTTCACGATCGCGGTGGTGGCGCTGGCGTCGCTCGTGCACGGGGTGGGGCTGGCGGGCAACGGCGTGCGCGTGCTGGCGGAGGTGGTGCTGATCGGGTTTGGGCTGTCGCTCCTGCTGCCCGGCGTGGCCGCTCGCCTGGAGGCGCCGCTGGCACGGCTGTCCCGCTTCGGTCCCAGCTCGCGCGGGAACGGCTTCTGGAGCGGGCTCGGCGTGGGCGCCGCCCTCGGCTTCGCCTACACGCCTTGTGCCGGACCGATCCTCGCGGCGGTGATATCCGTGAGCGCGTCGGGGGGCACGTCGGCGCGGATCGTGGTGGTCGCGTTGGCCTATGCCGCCGGCTCGGCGGCGGTGCTGCTTGTGATGGCGCTCGGGGGGCAGTGGATCGGCGAGCGGATCCGGCGTGCGGGCCGCGGCCTCGCGCTCCAGCGCGCGATGGGCGTGGTGATGATCGCCACCGCCGTCGCGATGGCCACGCAGCTCGACGTGCGCTTTCAGAGCGCCCTGGCGAAGGGCCTGCCCGAGTTCGCCATCGACCCCACGAGCGGGCTCGTGAAGAGCCACGCCGTGAAGACGAGGCTCGCGCAGCTGCGCGGAGGCACGATCCGCTTCGGCCCCGCAACGGCTCACGCGGACATGCTCACGAAGGATGGCCTCCTCGACTACGGCCCGGCGCCGGAGTTCGTGAAGACCGGTCGCTGGTTCAACACCCAGCCGCTGTCGCTGGCGGCCCTGCGGGGGCACGTGGTGCTGATCGACTTCTGGACCTACACCTGCATCAACTGCATCCGCACGCTGCCACACCTGGAGGCGTGGGACGCGCGCTACCGGGCCGACGGGCTGACGATCGTCGGCGTGCACACGCCCGAGTTCCCGTTCGAGCACGACGCGGGCAACGTGCAGAAGGCGATCCGGGCCGAGGGCATCCGCTACCCGGTGGTGCAGGACAACGACTATGGGACCTGGGACGCGTACGGGAACCAGTACTGGCCGGCCGAGTACCTGATCGACGCGCGCGGGCACGTGCGCTACGTGCACTTCGGCGAGGGCGACTACGCGAAGGACGAGCGCGCAATCCGCACGCTGCTGGCCGAGGCGGGCGCGCGGCGGCTCGGCCAGATGACGCACGTGCACGGTCAGACGCCGCCACAGCTCGCCACGCCGGAGACCTACGTGGGCCTCTCACGCGCGCAGGGCTTCGTGGTTCCCCTGGTGGACGGCCCGCACACGTACGCGGTGCCGCCCACCAACCTGCGCCCGAACCAGTTCGTGCTCGGGGGCACGTGGACCGAGAAGCCGGAGGAGGGAGTGGCCGGCTCCGGCGCTTCGATCGACCTTCAGTTCGTGGCCAGGCGCGTGTTCGTGGTGCTCGGCACCTCCGACGGGCGGCCGCGGCAGGTCCGGGTGCTGCTGAACGGGCGCCCGATCCCGGCCGCGGACGCCGGTGACGACGTGCACGACGGCACGCTCACGGTCTCCGGCCAGCGCCTCTACAACGTCGTGAGCATGGCCGGGGAGGGCACCGACCGGCTCAGCCTGCGCTTCGAGCCCGGCATTTCTGCGTACTCGTTCACGTTCGGATAGTTATACGCAATGAACGATTATCCGCTGCGCCTCGAGATCGACCACCAAGACCAGTACAGCCGCTTCATGCCGCTCGTGAAGTGGCTGCTGGCAATCCCCCACTACATCGTCCTGTTCGTCCTCGGGATCGGCGCCTTCTTTGCGCTGATCGCCGCGTTCTTTGCGGTCCTGATCACCGGTCGCTATCCACGTGGATTGTGGGACTTCTTGGTGGGGGTCCTGCGCTGGGCGGCTCGAGTGAACGCGTACATCTCCCTTCTGGTGGACCCGTATCCCCCGTTCTCACTGGAGGACGATCCCAACTACCCGACCCGTCTGCAGGTCGACTACCCCGAGGAGGGGGTGGCGCGCTGGCGCCCGCTCGTGGCCTGGTTGCTCGCGATCCCCTACCTGTTCGTCGCGGCGATCCTGATCTACCTCGCGCAAGTGCTCATCTTCTTCGGCTTCTTCACGATCCTGTTCGCGAAGACGTTCCCAAAGGGGATGTTCGACATCGTCGTCGTCGCGCACCGCTGGCAGCTACGCGGCTACGCATACGCCGGCTGGCTCGTGACCCGCTACCCGCCCTGGATCTGGGGATAGCTTTCGACAACTCCGCGCTGTGGTCGCGCATGCTCGCCAACATGCGCGGCTTCATGCGCGCGGTGGCGGCCGGCGCGCCGCGCGGCCGCACGCTGGAGCTCGACGGCGTGGAGGCCACCATGATGCCCGCCGCGCCGGAGCGCTCGGTGATCAACTGCGTGCTCTACGACACGCCGGCGCAGCTCGAGCGCGCGCTTGGACCGCTCGCCACCGAGTACAACAGGGCGGGCGTGCGCGCTTGGACGGTGTGGGTGCCTCATGGGGAGCCGGCCGCAACCGAGGCGCTCGCCCGCGCGGGCCACGTGTTCGATGGGAGGCCGGCGGCGATGGCGCTCGAACTGGACGAGCTCGCGGTTTCGCCCGATGCGTCGCCGGTGCTCGTGGAGCAGCCGAGCATGTCCGAGGTCGGACGTCTCAACGACGCCGCCTACGGCGTCGCCGGTGACTTCGAGCGCGGCCTCGACGGCTTGCCATCGGAAGCGTTCCACGTCCACGTCGCCATGGCCGGCGACGCGCCGGCCTGCTCGGTGGTCGCGTTCGACTACGGCGGCGACTGCGGCATCTACCTGGTGGCCACGGCACCGGCCGCTCGCGGGCGCGGGCTGGCGACGGCGGTCATGACCCGCGCGCTCACCCACGCGCGCGAGCGCGGCTGCGCCACCAGCTCGCTGCAGGCGACTGCGCTCGGGCGGCCGATCTACGAGCGCCTGGGCTACCGCGACCTCGGTGAGATCCAGATGTGGGAGCGCCGCCGAACCGGCTAGCGCGACTGGCGCGTTCGCAGTCGCGTGGACGAATGTACGGCTGCTGGGCTCGTATTCCGGCTTATCTTTGGACGATCGTCTGGACGCCGGCGGGCTCGCGGCCGAAGCGTCCAGGAACGGACTCCGGAGGGCTTTCGATGCAGGGACGTACAGCGTGAGCACTGACGTGCATGACGCGCTTGGCTCGCAGAGCCTTGCGCCGCTGGTCGGCTCCGGTGTCATGTCCGTCGACTCCGGGGGCCTGATCACCGCTTGGACCGCTCAGGCCGAGCGCACCTTCGGCTGGCTGCGGGGCGAGGTGATCGGCCATCCGCTGATCGCCACGATCGCCGCGCCACATCTCCGGCAGCGCGGCGAGCAGGACCTCGATCGCGTGCTGTCCGGCGAAGCGCCGCGCAACGAGCGCCGCTTCGAGCTGGTGGCCCGCCACCGCGACGGCCGCGAGTTCACGATCGAGGTCGCCCTCGTGCCGGTGCCGCTGGGCCGCGGCTTCGAGTTCGGCGCGTTCGTGGACGAGGTTGGCTCGCGCGAGTGGACGGCGGACGAGCTCGGGCGTTTGCGCGCTCGCCACGGCGCGGTGCTTGACGCGGCGGCCGCCGCGTTCCATCCCGGCGATGGTGGGGAGGAGGTCGAGCCAGGGGGCTTCGGCGGCGCCATCGTCCTCTTCAAGGAGCCTGAGGTGGGGCGCTCGCCCGAGAGTGCGGAGTACGGAGTGCGGAGTACGGAGTACGGATCGCATGAGTCCGCGCCGGAGCCCGAGCACGAGCACCACCACGAGCCGGAGCCGGAGCATTACCACCAGCCGGAGCCCGAGCAGCACCACGAGCCCGACCACCATCACGAGCCCGAGCCGGAGCACCACCATGAGCCGGGGCCGGAGTATCAGCCTCCGCCGGAGCCGGAGCCGGAGCCGGAGCCGGAGCCGCAGCCGGAGCCGGAGCCGCGGCACTTGGCGGAGGTCCACCATGAGGCTCTCGCCGACGAGACCCGGCTGACCGTCTACCAGACGCACGTGGACGCACCCGCGCCGATCTCGAGCGAGCGCCTCCGCCAGACGCTCGACGAGGAGGGCTTCATCCTCTCCTGCCAGCCGGTGCTCGACCTGCGCACGAACGAGGTCGCGCACTTCGAGCTGCTCTTGCGGATGACCGACGAGAACGGCCGGATTGTGCTGCCCCAGGCCTTCCTCGGCGTGGCCGAGCAATCCGGGTTGATGCGGGGCATCGACCACTGGCTCGTGCGACGCGCGATCGGGCTCATCGCCGAGCAGCAGCAGAAGGGCCGCTTCGTGCGCGTGGAGCTGAGCCTCTCGGCCCACTCACTCGACGACCACGACCTGCCGTTCGCGATCGAGCAGGACCTCGCGGCCACCGGGGCCGAGCCGAGCCGGCTGGTGCTGGGGGTGACCGAGGACGTGGCGGTGGCGGCCACTGACGTGACCTCAGACCTCGCCGCGAGGCTCAAGGGAATCGGCTGCCGCTTCGCTTTGCGCGACTTCGGCTCGAGCTTCGCGGCGATGCGCCAGCTGAAGAAGCTGCCGGTGGACTACCTGAAGCTGGAGGGCGGGCTCATCTCCACGCTCGCCGACAGCCGCACGGACCAGCTCGTGCTCAAGGCGATCGTGGACATCGCACATGGCATCGGGGCGGAGACCGTCGCCGAGCTGGTGTCAGACGAGCACACGCTCGTGCTCCTGCGGCAAGCGGGTATCACCCACGCCCAGGGTTACCATGTTGGGCCACCACGCCGGGTATCCGAGGCGTGGCCGGCGCCCGCGTGAAACCCCTCCTGCTCGCAAGCCTCCTGGCAACCACGCTCCTGGCCGGCACGGCGACCGCCGTGCATCGCCCCCATGGCTGGCCCTCGCGACGTGTCGAGCTCGGACTCACCGACTCTCCAGGCGGCGCGGCAAAGCTGCGCCGCAGCGCGCCGTTCGGCTTCCGCTACCAGTACCTCGCGGGCGGCGTGAACACCGGCTCCGGCTGGTCCACGTGGAACCCGAACGGCACCTTCGTCAGCCGGTACGTGAAGGAGTCGGTGGCGGCCAAGATCACGCCGGTGTTCACCTACTACCTGATCCGCCAGTCGCTTCCAGGGAGGAACGACGGCGACGAGCCGCGCGCCGACCTGGGGAACCTCGCCAACCAGGCGACGATGCACGCGTACTTCCAGGACATCGAGCTGTTCTTCAGGCGCGCGAACCAGTCGGGCCGCACGGTGATCGCCCACATCGAGCCGGACCTGTGGGGCTACGTCCAGCAGGCCGCAACGGGCGACGACGCGGCCACGGTGCCCGCCCAGGTGGCAGCCACAGGGCTGCCCGAGCTGGCCGGCCTGCCGAACAACGTGGCGGGCCTGGCGCAGGCCGTGGTGCGCCTGCGCAACCAACTCGCGCCGCACGTGCTGCTCGCGTACAACCTGAGCGTCTGGGGCACGAAGGTGGACATCCAGTACGCGGACCCCCCGAACGACCAGATCGACCAGCTGGCCGGCCGCTCCGCCGCCTTCTACCGCTCGCTGCACGCGCCGTTCGACCTCACCTTCGCCGAGTTCTCGGATCGCGACGCGGGCTTCAAGCAGAAGATCCTCGGCGACGGCGGCGCCTCCTGGTGGCAGCCGGCCGACTTCGGGCGCAACGTGAGGTACCTGCGCGGCTATTCGCGGGCCACCGGGCAGGCGATCGCCATGTGGCAGATCCCACTGGGTAACACCGTGATGCGGGCGGAGAACAACACCTGGGGCCACTTCCAGGACAACCGCATGCAGTGGCTGCTCGACAGCGGCGGTGTCCGCCACGTGAAGCAGTACCGGGCGGCCGGGGTGATTGCCTACCTCTTCGGCGGCGGCGCCGACGGCACCACCTGCGCCTGCGACGCTCGCCACGACGGGATAACCAATCCGCCGGCGATCAACGGCAACACGCGCCGCTCACTCAGCCCGGATGACGACGGCGGCCTCTTCAAGGCCCTCGCCCGCCAGTTCTACAAGCACAAAGCGCTCAAGATCTAGTCCCTCAACAGCTTCGAGACGAGCTCGAAGTACTGGATCAGGTGACGCGGCCCGAGAAACTCCTCGCGCACGCGCCGCATCGCCTCCCGCCCGAGTCGCTCGGCGTGGGGCATGTCGTCGAGCAGGCGGTCCACCGCCGCGCCGTAGGCGGTCAGGTCGTGGGCATCGTCGAGCAGCACGCCGGTCTCGCCATCGATGATCTGATCCTGGATGCCGCCGATGCGGCTGGCCACCACCGGCCGCGCCTTCCACATCGCCTCGGCAACCGTGAGCCCGAAGCCCTCGGCGAGGCTCTTCTGCACCACGATGTCGGCGTGGCGCTGGAGCGCGTTGACGATCACCGCGTTCTCCTCGCCGTCCTCCATCGGCAGCTGCGCCAGGTGAATGCGCCGCCTCGCTTCCCCCGGCAGGTCCTGCCAGAGGTCGCGCGCCTCGGCAAGCACCTCCGCGCCCTCGGGATCGTCAGCCACCGCCGCCACTGACGGTCCGGCGTACACGAGGTGCGCGTCCGTGTCCGGCGCCACGTGCTCGGCGAAGCCGCGGATCACGCCGAGCGGGTCCTTGAGCCTGTCCCAGCGCGACACCTGGAGCACCACACGGTCGCCCGGATCGAGCATCGTCTCCTCGAGCACGTCGGCGCGCCTGTCCACCCGGCCGGGGCTGCCGTCCCCGCGCGTGAAAGACGGGTGGGCGGGGGAGGAGCCGGCGTTCAGGAGCCCGGAGGCCGCCAGGATCGAGCGCACCGACTGCGCGTCCAGCTCCTGGTTCTTCGGCGAGAACGCGTCGATCGAGGGCGGGATCACCGTGACCTTCGACTCGTCCAGCCCCTCCCACGCGAAGGCGCGCCGCGAGAACACGTACGCGTCCGCCTCCGACACGTACGGCAGCAGGAAGCCCCAGGTGCGGCGAGCCAGCTCGTTCGGCAGATCGAGGCCCACGTGGCAGCGCCAGATGGCGGGCGTGCCACGGCCGCGCACCGAGGGCACGAGCCCCGCCGTCTGCGGATCGTGGAGCACGACGACGTCGCTCGGGCGCACGAGCTCGGACAGCTCCACCGCGTTCTCGTAGAGCGCCTCCTCGTAGACGAGGCGCTCGTGCTCGCCGAGCTCGCCCCCGTCGCCCTCGGCGCCGTGAAGGTTGTTGTGGATGCGCTTGGTCACCCGGAAGAACTCCGGGTTGCCGTCGATCACCACCCAGCGGGTGTCCACCCCCGCGCCGCGGCAGTAGGCGAGGAGCGGCCGCAGCATCTCCGCCACGCCGCCGCCCCGCGCGGTGGAGTTGACGTTCCACACCACGCGCCCGGCGAAGGCCTCGCGCGCCTCGGCGGCTACCTCCGCGAAGCGCTCATAGCGCTCGCCGTCGATGGCCGCCTCGAAGCTCTCCGGGTGGAGCGTTCCCACCTCCACGTGCGTGAGCGCCACGCGCGCATCATTTCGAATCCGGGACTATGCGGCGGGCTCGAGCGGATCGCGCTCCATCCCGCGGCGGTGGAAGAACGCGCCGAACGAGCCGGCGAGAGCGGTCACCGCGGTGATCGCCCACAGCTCGAGCACGAGGTCGACGATCTTGCCGCCCGTGGTCACCGGGTTCGGCAGCTGGGACGAGACGGTGAGCAGCTGCGCCGTGGTCCAGAACACCGCGTCGCCGAAGGTGTGGATGCCGCTGCGGGCGTTGTCGTGCTCGAGGAAGTAGATGAGCACCGCGGCCACCATGTCGAGCACGAGCGACACCAGGATGATCGAAGCCACTCGCTGGCGCAGATGGAGGTGCGTGGCGGTGTCCGCGCGCAGCACCGCACGCGCTTCGTG
The DNA here is from genome assembly GCA_046727635.1 of Actinomycetota bacterium. Lineage (GTDB taxonomy): Bacteria > Actinomycetota > Thermoleophilia > Solirubrobacterales > Thermoleophilaceae > JAICJR01. Next base: position 12,415 of record JBKPDA010000198.1, read on the forward strand.
GCCCGCCCGCTTGAGCGGTGACGGCATCACGATGCGGGCCAGCGTAGTGACGGCTGCGGCTAGCTAGGCAGCGCGCGGTAGGCCTCGTCGAGCAGGGATGCCCGGTCCTCGAGGCCGAGGCGCTCGGCCAGGTAGCGGTCCGCCTCCTCGCGAGGCGCGCCGTTGGCCGCCATGTTGAGGGCGATCAGCCGCGCTTGGCGCAGCAGCCTGGACTCGCCCGACACCGGCGGTCGCGCGACGCCGAGCTGGTTGCGTGCGGTGTCGAGCTGCTCCTCGAGACGGTCGGCGGCGCCGCGCATGTCCGCCACGAGCGCGGACAGATCGTCGAGCGCGGCGAGCGCCTGCCGGCGTGTCTCGAGCCTGATGGCCTCGGCCGCCTGTTCCGTCGCCGCGAGCAGATGCTCCACCTCTTCCGCCACCGCGTCGGCCAACACGCGATTGCCGCCGTCCCGAGCACTCAACCGGCTCAAATCACATTCCTTCCGTAGAGAGCGCGAATCTACCATCGGGGGGAAGGCCCGAAAAGCGCTCAGCGGGGCTCTGGGGCTGTCTCTTATACACATCTGACGCTGCCGACGAAATGTCGGAAGTGGGGGGGGGGGGGGGGGGGGGGGGGGGGGTGGGGGGGGGGGGGGGGGGGGGGGGGGGGGGGGGG
>JBKPDA010000199.1:0-10813 GCA_046727635.1 Actinomycetota bacterium
ACACCGAGCCGAGCGTATCGCCGTGGTAGGCGTTCCGCAGAGCGACGAAGCGGGTCCTGTGCTCGCCCCGTTGCCGCCAGTACTGGAAGGCCATCTTCAGCGCGATCTCTGCGGCCGTGGAGCCCGAATCCGAGTAGAAGACGCGCGTTAGGCCGGGCGGGGCCAGCTCCACCAGCCGCCGGGCAAGCTGGATGGCGGGCGGGTGCGAGAGGCCGAGCATGGTGGAGTGGGCGACCGAGTCGAGCTGCGCGCGCACCGCCTCGTCGATGCGCGGATGCCTGTGCCCGTGCACGTTGCACCAGAGCGAGGAGACGCCGTCGATGTAGCGGCGCCCGTCCACGTCGATCAGGTCGGTGCCCTCGCCCCGCTCGACGATGAGCGGCTGCTCGCGCCCCCAGCCCTTCTGCTGCGTGAACGGGTGCCAGAGGTGGCGGCGGTCGTCGGCGGCGAGGCTCACCGGCGGCAAGCTAGCTCCCGGGGTGGTCGGAAAGTCAGGTCTCGACGACTGCGACGGCCGCGTCGAAATCCGGCAGGTCGCCCGCGTGGTGAGGGATGTGGCGCCAGCAGATCGCGCCGTGACTGTCCACCGCAAACGTGCCCGCCTGCTGCCAGCGCGTGCCGACCGGGTGGCGGTGACCGATGCCGCGCCGGTGCGCGCGCGCGACGCTCGCCAGCGAGCGCGGCCCCGCGAAGTGCGCGAGGCTCGAGCGCCCGAGTCCCCAGGCCGCGTACAGCTCACGCCCCTCGTCGATCACGAGCTCGAGCCGCCGGCTGGCGCCGACCGCCGCGCACCAGCGGTCGGTGGCCTCGAGCGAGGCGTGGCTCACCACGATCCACCTGATCCCCGGGCGCTGCTCGGCCACGCGCGTGAGCTCCCTCACCGTCGACTCGGCAAACGGGCAACCCACGTGACGAATGAACGCCACCACGGTCGGGCCGTCCACCTGGCCAAGCGGCGGGGCGTCGGGCGCCGGGTCGCCAATCGCGGGAAGCGGGGCAAGCGAAAGCTGCTTTGGGGGTATGAAGGTGCGAGGATCCATCCTGCGCGGCGGGACGGTGCCATAGCCGATGCGCCCCCGCCTCCGACAGAGAGGAGGAGCGATGAGCTACAGACGGTACCGCCTGGGGAGCTACCAGGAGATGCGTACCCAGCACCGCTGGGAGGTGCCGGAGCGGTACAACATCGCCACCGACGTCTGCAACAAGCACGCGCGCGACCGCCTCGCGATGGTGTGGGAGGACTGGCGCGGCGACGAGCGGCGAGTGCAGTTCGGCGAGCTTCAGGATCTGTCGGCGAAGTTCGCGAATGCGCTCGAGGCGCACGGAGTCGAGCGCGGCGACCGCGTGGCCACGCTGCTTCCGTCACTGCCCGAGACCGCCGCCGTCTTCCTAGGCACCTACAAGGCCGGGGCGATCCTGCTCTCGATGTCGGTGCTCTACGGCGACGAGGGCATCCAGCATCGGCTGCGCGATTCGGGCGCCAAGGCACTCGTCACCGACACGACGAACCGGCACCGGATCCCGGACGGGCTGGCCGAGGTGATCTTCGTGCTCGACTCGCCCGACGGCGGCGAGCGGATGGCCGGCGACATCGACTTGCGCGACGCACTCGAGAAAGCCTCTGCCAGCTACGAGACCGTCGACACGGCCGCCGACGACCCGGCCCAGCTCTACTACTCCTCCGGCACCACAGGGCAGGCCAAGGGCATCCTGCACGCCCACCGCTACCTGCTCGCCCACGAGGAGTTCGAGTTCTGCCACGACGTCCAGGACGGCGAGCTGTTCCACGGCTCGGGCGAGTGGGCGTGGGCGGCTGGCATCTGCCCGCTGCTCGGTCCCTGGCGCTACGGCGCGGTGCAGTTCGTGTACGCGCGCAAAGGCGGCTTCGACCCCGAGGAGCAGCTGCGGGTGCTCTCCAAGCACGGGGTGCAGAACATGTTCACCACGCCAACGGCGCTGCGCTCGATGCGATCGGTGTCGGACGCGGGCAACCGCTATCCACTGGACCGCATGCGCATCGTGTGCTCGGCGGGCGAGCCGCTCAACCCCGAGGTGATCAGCTGGTTCCGCGAGCAGTACGGGATCACGGTCCTCGATTACTACGGGCTCACCGAGAGCTATCCGCTGTGCGGGAACTACCCGACGGTCGAGGTGCGTGAGGGCTCGATGGGCCTGCCGCTCCCCGGCTGGGACGTGGCGATCCTCGACGAGGACGAGAACCCGCTGCCGGCCGGTGAGCGCGGCGAGATCTGCCTGCGCGCACGCTCGAACCCCCACTACCCGCTCGGCTACTGGAACCGGCCCGAGGACACCCAGGAGGTGTTCGGCGGCGACTGGTTCCACACCAAGGACGCGGCGCAGACCGACGAAGACGGCTACGTCTGGTACGCCGGCCGCGCCGACGACGTGATCATCTCCGCGGGCTACCGCATCGGGCCGTTCGAGGTGGAGTCCGCGTGCGTCGAGCACCCCGCGGTGCTCGAGGCCGCCGCGGTGGCGTCGCCCGACGAGCGCCGCGGCACGATCGTCAAGGCGTTCATCGTGCTGGCCGAGGGTCACGTGGCAAGCGACGAGCTGGCCTCCGAGATCAAGGCCCACGTTCGCGAGCGCCACTCCGCGTACGCGTACCCGCGCGAGATCGAGTTCGTCTCCGATCTGCCCAAGACGCTCACCGGCAAGATCCGGCGGGTGGAGCTGCGCGAGGCCGAGCGCGAGCGCAAGCAGGCGGGCAGCACCGCGTGACCGGCGAGCTCGCGTCCGTCCCGCGGGCTCGCCTTTCAGTCGCCGGCTTCTACTTCCTGAACGGAGCGGTGTTCAGCGGCTGGTACGCGCGCCTGCCGGCGATTCAGGACCGGCTGGATCTGAGCGCCGGCCAGCTTGGGCTCGCCCTGTTCGCCGCGCCGGTCGGGCTCCTCTGTGCCCAGCCGGCGGTGGGCGCCCTGGCGGCGCGCCGTGGCTCGCGGGCGCTGGTGGCGGCAGCGCCGCTCTACTTCGCCGCGGTGGTCCTGCCCGCCCTCGCCGTCGATCTCGGCACGCTGCTTGTCGCCGTGCTGCTGGTCGGCGCGGCGAACGGATCGCTCGACATAGCGATGAACGCTCAGGGCGTGGCGGTCGAGCGCGCATCGGGCAAGCGGGTGTTCAACTCGCTGCACGCCGCGTTCTCGTTCGGGGCGCTCACCGGCGCTGTTGTGGCCGCGGGAGCTGCCGCGGCGGGGATCGCTCCGCTGCCGCATCTGGCTGTGTGTGCGTTCGTGGGTGCGGCGCTGGCCGCTGTGCTTGCGCCCGGCCTCGTGCCCGACACCGGGCGCCCGGAGGCGCCGCGCATGGCTCGTCCCAGCCGGCGTCTGGCCGCCATCGGCGTGGTCGCGTTCGCCGCGCTGCTGGCCGAGGGCTCCGTGTTCGATTGGAGCGGAGTCTTCCTCGCGCGCGAGGCCGGAGCTGCCGCCGGACTGGCGCCGCTCGGCCTGGCGGCCTTCTCGTTGTGCATGGGGCTCGGCCGCCTGGGCGCCGACGGGGTGGCCACGCGCATCGGCTCGAGCGCCACGTCGCGCGGCGGGGCCACGCTTGCAGCGGCAGGCATCGCTCTCGCGCTCGCGGTGACCACGCCGGCGGCCGCCATCGCCGGCTTCGCCCTGATGGGCATCGGCCTGTCCGCGGTGTTCCCGCTGGCGCTGCGTGCGGCGGGCCTCGCGGAGGACGCGCCCGGTCCGGCACTGGCGGCGGTGTCCACCGTGGGATACGCGGGGTTCCTGCTTGGGCCGCCGTCGATCGGCGCGCTGGCTTCGGCCAGCACGCTACGGGCCGCGCTGGTGATCGTCCCCACTCTCTGCCTGGTGGCGGCGGCGTTCAGCGGACACGTAGGCGACCGCCGACGGGCCTACAGCGGGTAGCATCACGCAACTGTCCGGGGCGAGGATGGAGGCAAGATGAGCACCGAGGTCAAGCAAGTGGTGGAGGGCGATGGCTACGCGATCGGCAGCCTCGACGCGCTGGGCGAGGGCTACGGCTTTCGCAAGATCCGCACCGCGCTGGGCGTCACCGCCTTCGGAGTGAACGCGATCGTGCTTCCGGCGGGCATCGAGGCCGGCAAGCACTACCACGACGAACAGCAGGAGCTCTACTTCGTCCATAAGGGCGAGCTCGAGATGGAGTTCGGCGACGGCTCCACGCACCGGCTCGGCCCCGGCTGCCTGGCGCGTGTCGACCCGCAGACGGTGCGCCAGTTCCGCAACGTCGGCGACGAGGACGCCGTGTTCGTGGTGGTCGGCGGCAAGGGCGGCTACGTGGGCCGCGATGGCCATGTGCCGGAGGACGAGACCGGCGGCCGTGTGCGGCAGGTCGGGTCCTAGGCCAGCCAGTCGTCGAGCGGCAGCCGCTCGCCCGCCGACGCCAGCTCGTCTCGCGTGACGCGCGGCAGTGCGCTCACGCGCACGTTTCCGAGGCTCTCCACGGCCTCGCGGTTCGAGCGCGCCATGTCGTCGCCCTCTGGCCAGGGTGTCATCACCACGCCCACGGGATCCAGCCCCGCCGCTCGTGCCGCCTCGATCGTGAGCAGCGTGTGGTTGATCGTCCCGAGCCCGGGCCGTGCCGCGATCACCAGCGGCAGGTTGAGGTCGAGAGCCAGGTCGCGGATCAGGTAGCCAGGCGTGAGCGGCACGAGCAGGCCGCCAACCCCTTCGCACACGATCGCGTCCGCGCCCTCAGCCTGGGCGCGGGCATGCCGCACCAGCTCCGCCGGCTCGATGTGCTCGCCGGCCAGCTCGGCCGCGTAGTGGGGCGACACCGGCGGCCCGAACTTGCGCGTGGCCACGTCACCCGGGCTCTGCCCGGCGCTGCTCACCGACGCGAGCAGCTCGTGGTCCCGCGGCCACTCCTCCGGCTCCTCGTCGAGCCCGGTGACCACCGGCTTGAACGCCGCGACCCGCTCTCCGCGCGCGGCCAGCGTGCCGCAGACGGCCGCGGCCACGATCGTCTTGCCCACACCGGTGTCGGTGCCGGCGACGAAGATCCCGCGCACGGGTGGCCGCTACGCGGCTTCGGCCAGGCCGTCGTATACGCGCGGCCGGTCCTCGGCAGCCTGCGCCGCGACCTCGGTGACGGGCCGCTTAGGCACGACCGCTCCCAGCACCCGCGCGGCCTGGCGCAGCTCGGCCGACCTGTGCGACGCCATCACCGCCAGCCGCAGCCGACACGTGCCCTCGGGCACGGTGGGCGGCCGGATCGCCTGCGCGAACACACCGCGCTGAAGCGCCTGCTCGCAGCTCTTCACCGCCTCGGCGGGATCGCCAACAACGAGGGGAACGATCTGCGTCTCCGAGTCGCCCGGGTCGAGCCCCTCCTCCGCGAGCGCCTCGCGCAGCAGGGCGCCGTTGCGCCTGAGCCGATCCACGCGCTGCGGCTCCTCGCGCAGGATCTCGAGCGCGGCCATCGCGCCGGCCACGGCCGGTGGCGGCAGCGCCGTGGAGAAGATCAGCGTGCGGGCGCTGTTCACGAGGTACTCGGCCATCTCGGTGCTGCAGCAGACGAATGCGCCGTAGGAGCCGAGCGCCTTGCCCAGGGTGCCCATGACGATGTCCACCTCGTCCTCGAGCGCCGCCGCCGCCACGCTGCCACGCCCTCCCGGGCCCAGCGCGCCGGTCCCGTGGGCGTCGTCGACCATGACCCGCGCGTCGTACTGGCGAGCGAGCTCCACTATTTCGGGCAAAGGCGCCACGTCGCCGTCCATCGAGAACACGCCGTCGGTGACGATCAGGCTCGCTCGTCCCGCCGCCTCCCGCAGCCCCCACTCGAGGTGCTCCATGTCGCAGTGGTCATACACGAAGGTGCGCGCCTTCGCGAGCCGGCAGCCGTCGACGATGCTGGCGTGGTTCAGCGAGTCGGACAGCACGACGTCGCCCTCGCGCGCAAGCGTGGAGATGACGCCCGCGTTCGCAAGATACCCCGAGCCGAACAGCACGCACGCCTCGCTGCCCTTGAAGTCGGCGATCTGCTCCTCCACGCGCCGATGCACGGTCATGTTGCCCGAGATGAGCCGCGACGCTCCCGCGCCGACGCCCCAGCGCATCGCCGCCTCGGCGGCTGCCTCGCGCACGCGCGGGTGATCGGCCAGCCCGAGGTAGTTGTTCGAGCAGAGCAGCAGCACCGGCCGCCCGTCGAGCAGCACGCGCGGGCCCTGCGGGCCCGACACGAGGCGCATCCGCCGGTACAGCTTCTGCTCCCGCAGCTCCTCGAGGCGCTCCGCGATGTCGGTCACGCCGCCTCCTTCCGGTCGGGCTCTACGTGGACGAGCTCCAGCGGCCGCGTGCGGTTGGGGGCGCGATCGGGCCGCTGCGGCACACCGCCCTTCTTGTGGTGGCGCAGCTGGGTGGAGGGATCCCAGAAGCTGGCCTCGTCCTGGCGGTCGATCAGCTTGTCGATCGGCGTGGCCGGCGTCTGCCCGTCGAGCCAGCCGTCGCGGTTGTCGGGCCGCGGGTTCGAGCCGTTGTCCGGCTGCCGCGCGGTGTTCAGTCCCAGCTCCTCGAACATGCGCCGGTCGTCCTCCGGCTCGGAGCCGAGCGTGGTGAGGAAGTTGCCCATCATCACGCCGTTCAGTCCCGCCTTCACCGCCAGCGGCTGCAGCTCGCCGAGGTTCTCGATCCGCCCGCCGCAGAGGCGGAAGAGAGCCGCAGGGAGAATCAGCCGGAAGATCGCGATCCACTTGACCGCCTCCCACGGGTCCATGAAGTCGCGGTCGCCGAACTTCGTGCCGGGGCGAGGGTTCAGCAGGTTGATCGGCACGCTCGTGGGATCGAGCTCGGCGAGCTGGAACGCCATCTCCGCACGCTGCTCGCGCGACTCGCCGAGGTTGAGGATGCCGCCCACGCAGGTCTCGAGCCCAGCCACCTTCACGGCCTCGATCGTGCGGATCCGCCCGTCGTACCTCACCGTAGTGGAGACCTCGTCGTAGTACGACTCGGCCGTCTCCACGTTGTGGTGCACCCGCTGGATGCCCGCGTCCTTCAGCTTCTTCGCGCGCTCCACCGACATGTGGCCGATCGACGCGCAGCGCTTGAGGTTGGTGTGCTCGGCGACGAGTCGCGCACCGGCGAGCACGTTCTCGAAGTCACGCTTCGACAGGCCCTGCCCCTGGGTGACCATGCAGAAGCGATGGGCGCCGGCCGCCTCGGCCGCGCGCGCGTGCTCGAGGATCTGCTCCGGGGTCATCATCGCGTGCATCGGTGTGTCTGCCTCGGCGAAGCGGGACTGGGCGCAGAAGCCGCAGTCCTCGGCGCAGCCGCCGGATTTGGCGTTCACGAGTGAGCAGAGATCGGTGGAGTCGCCGAAGCGCTCCATGCGGGCCTCGAACGCGCGGTCGACGAGCGCGAGGATCTCGTCGTGGTCCTCGATCTCCCCGAGGGCCACGGCCTCGTCATACGTGATCAGCGGCGGCAAAGCTGAACCTCCCGATGGCGGCGAACGTTGCCGCCAAGGTAGGTGCGGGATCGGACGGCTAGGCGGGGTCTCGGGTGTGGGGTGTCGGGTGTCGGGAACGACGGCGGGCTCGACGGATGTACAGCGGGACGAGTACGAGCGGGTTGAGCAGCATCAACGCCCCTACCGCGATCACCCACACGAGCATGTGGCCGCTGATGACGGCCCAGGCAATGATCAGCCAGTAGGCGCAGATGACCGTCAACCCGATGCGCGCGTAGCGGCGGGCTTCCGGCGGCCGTTCCCCTTTGATGAGGCGGGCCGAGATTCGCACCCCAATCCACAACGCTAGGGCCATCGTGCCTGCCGTGAAAAGGAGCGCGGGAGCGGTACTCACGGATCCACGCTAATCGGCGCTTGCGGCTTCCGCTAGCGCGGAAGCAGGTTTCCTGCCCGAGACATCCAGTTGATGTCTAAAGCAGGAAGCTAGGCGTCGTCCGCACGGCCTCGCTGCGCGCCGCGTCCTGCTCGGTTGGGCTGACGCCGAAGACAGTAAGCATCCCTCCGATGAAGTTCTGGTCCCGGTATGCGTTCTCCCCGGTGTCCCCAAGTGCGGGGACCAATAGGCCGAAGGGCGCTGCGCCGAGAGCTGCCGTGCCCACGAACGCGAGCCAGAGTTGGTCGAGCAGGACTCCCGCCGCGACCGCCGCGCCGCCCACAAGGGCGACGAGGGCCATCAGCCTCCAAGGTGGGCGGCTCCTCACCGCCCCTGCCACTTCGGCGCCCGCTTCTCCGCGAAGGCTCGCACCCCCTCGCGGAAGTCCTCCGTGGCGAAGCACGACTCGCGCAGCTCCACCAGCTCGCGCTCGAGCTCAACCGGCAGCCGACCCGCCATCTCGCGCAGCGCGCGCATCACGCGCTTGTTGCCCTCCAGAGACAGCGGCGCGTTCGACGCGATCTCCGCCGCCAGCGACAGCGCCGCCCGCTCGAGCTCCTCGCGCTCCACCACCTGATTGACGAGCCCCATCTGCGCGGCGCGCTCGGAATCCACGTTCCTCCCGACGTAGAACAGCTCACACGTGTTGGCCACGCCGCAGATCTCGATGAACTTGCGCAGGCCCGTGTGCGAGTAGATCAGCCCGAGCTTGGCCGGCGGCATTCCCAGCTTGATCCCGCGCGCGGCCACCCGGATGTCGCAGGTGATCGCGAGCTCGAGCCCGCCGCCGATCGTGTGCCCGTTCAGGGCGGCTAGCACCGGATAGCGGTAGTCCTCGAGCGCCTCGATCGCCGCATGGAACGGGTGCGCCACGAGCGCCTCGGCTCGCTGCTCGAAGTTCTGCTCGTCCAGGTTGCCGAGGTCGTAGCCGGCGGAGAAGACGTTGCCGTCGCCCGTGATCAACAGACAGCGAGCGTCGAGCGAGCGCACCGTCTCGGCGAGGGCGTCCAGGATCTCGTGGTCGAGCGCCCCGCGCTTCGCGGGGTTCGAGATCTTCAGCCGCGTGACGTGCTCGGCCGGCTCGTCCAGGAGCAGCTTGCCTGAGGCGAGCTCGCGCATTCAGGCCACAAACTATTCGAGCACAACCAGGGTGTCACCCTCGGACACGGACTGCCCCTCCTGGACGGCGATCTCCTTCACGACGCCGTCATCCTCGGCCTCCACCGGCATCTCCATCTTCATCGACTCGAGGATCACGAGGGTGTCGCCTTCCTCGACCTCTTGCCCGACCTGGCACTCGATCTTCCAAACGGTCCCGGTGATGTGGGCCTCCACGTCTGGCAACGCGCGTCCTCCTGGTCCAAGGGTTTGCGGCACGATACCCGCCCGTGCCCCCGGAAATCGCGGCGATCGTGGCCGCTCGTAACGAGCAGGATCGGCTCGCCGACACGCTCCAGGCCCTGCGCTCCGCCTTCCGTGGAGCGCGCCTGATCGTTGCCGACGACGCGTCGACCGACCGCACTCCGGAGATCGCCCGCGAAGCCGGAGCGGAGCTGGTGCGGGGAGAGCGTCGTGTCGGCAAGGGTGGGGCGAACACGCGCGCGGCCGAGCACCTGCTGCGCAGCGACGAGCCCGGAATCGTTCTGCTGTGCGACGGCGACCTCGGGCGTTCGGCGAGCGAGCTCGGAAAGCTCGTTGAGGCGGCCGAGAGCGGGAGCGCCGACATCGCGGTGGCCACGTTCGCCCGCCGCGTCGGCGGCGGCTTCGGCCTCGCCCTGGGCTTCGCGCGCCACACGGTGGAGAAGCGGGCGGGGCGTCGGCTGGAGGCGCCGCTCTCCGGCCAGCGCGCGCTCACGACCGACGCGCTCCGAGCGGTCCTTCCGTTCGCGCGGGGCTTCGGCATGGAGACCGCCATGGACATCGACGCGCTCCGCGCGGGCCTAATGCTGACCGAGATCGAGCTCGACCTGGAGCACCGCGCCACCGGCCGATCGGCCGCCGGCTTCCTCCATCGAGGCCGCCAGCTCGCCGACATCGCGCGCGTGTACCTGTCCCGGCGCGAGTAACCAGGCCGCCACGCCCGGGTAGGAACCCCTCAGTGAGGGAGCAGGTCTACAAGGACCCCCGTCCGGTCGAGTACTTCACGCGCTTTCACGAGCGCGCGCGCACGCGGCGGCCGGACTGGATCTACGAGGTGGTGCGGCTGATCCTCGTGCCGTACGTGGCGATCGTCTACCGCGGCCGCTGCATCGATTCCCAGAAGGTGCCGAGCGACGGCCCGGTGCTGATCGCGCCGAACCACTTCTCCTTCCTCGATCACTTCTTCGTGGCCGCCTACCTGCGCCGCAAGGTGCAGTTCATGGCGAAGTCGCAGCTGTTCACGCGCCCGATGCAGTGGATCTTCACCCACGGCGGCGTGTTCCCCGTGATGCGCGGCCGCCACGACGACGATGCTTTCAAGACCGCGCACGCGATCCTCGACAGGGGAGACATCGTGCTCATGTACCTCGAGGGCGGCCGCTCTCGCACGGGAGAGCTCGGCGAGCCCAAGCCAGGCGTCGGTCGACTGGCACTCGAGTCCGGGGTGCCGGTGGTGCCCACCGCGATCGTCGGGTCCGCGAAGGTGCGTAACTGGACGCGCCTGCAGTTCCCGAAGGTCACGGTTCACTTCGGTGACCCCGTCAGCTTCGAGCGCGTGGAGAACCCCACGCGCGAGCAGGCCCAGGAGGCCTCCCAGGTGGTCTTCGACGAGGTCGCGAAGCTCTACTACGGCCTCCAGCAGCACGGTCGCAAGCGCGCGGTGCGCGCGGCCCGGGCCGCCAGGCGCGCCGCCGAGGCCGCCGCGCGCCGGCCCCTCACGAGCTAGCTCCCTGCGGGCAGCCGAAGGGCGCTTCACCGGCTAGCCGGGCCGACGCTCGCGCACCGTGTGGCGATCCTCGTGAGCATGATTCCCGCTCACACCTACAT
>JBKPDA010000200.1:0-8219 GCA_046727635.1 Actinomycetota bacterium
CGAGGGCTGGAGGGTGTCGCGGAGGGCGTTGCGAGATATGCGGAGCGCCCCCCTTCCGTCGTTCGTGTTCTGTGCTGTCCGCATGGCCGCTGAGTCCGTGGGCGGTCGTCCCGCAGCAAGGAGGTTCCCGGAAAACTGGCGCGGCGAAACGCAACTGGACGTATGTACTAGGACGCCAGGGACGCGATCCGCAGCTCGTCCAGGCGAGCGCTATTGCGCCAAACGGGAGTCGGGCGTATGTTGACGGCACGGGTTCTCCCTGTGAACCCGCTGGCCTCTACGCGCGCTCCCGGCGCCCAACCCCAGCGCGGGGAGCAGAAAGGACTCGGACGTGAAGCCCCCGCCGTGCGGTCGTCGCCGGCGCGGCCGTCGCAGCCATTGCCGGAGGTGGCGCCGCAGCCGCGCTGGCCACGGGCGGCTCGTCGGGCAACACCTATCAGGGCTGTCTGCAACACGAGCTCGGCGCCCTCTACAACATCAAGGTCAATCCGAGCTCGCCGCCGCGCTGCTTCTCGCGACACGACGATCACCTGGAACCAGACCGGTCCGCCAGGTGCGCCCGGCGCCACCGGACCGGCAGGCGTCGCGAACAAGCAGACGAACACCTTCGGTCCCGTCGACGTCACGACCGGCAGTGCCGCGACCCTGGTCGAGTCCTGCACCTCGTCCGCTCATCCCACGTTGATAGGAGGCGGATACTCGCTCTCTCCGGCCGCGATCACGAACGTGACCGCCACCGTTGACGGGCCCAGCGGCGAAAACAACTGGGAAGTGGTCATCGTCAACAACAGCGGGCAGACCGTGTCCTTTACGGAGTTCACCGTCTGCACGTGAGCTACGCCCCGTTTCTGAGGCCGGCTAAGCCCTCATCGATCGACACCACCGGCTCGTAGCCCAGCTCGGTGCGGGCGCGCGAGATGTCGATCGTGCACTCGAGCGCCGACACCCACACGGCCATGCGCGTAAGCGGCGGCCGGCCGCGCAGCGGCAGCACGCGCCACAGCGTTTCGCAGACGGCGGCGCCCGTCTTGGCCACGGCCAGCGGCGCGTTCTTGTCCGGCGGCTCGATGCCCTGGGTGGCGAGCAGCTTCGTGACGAAGTCGCGGAATACGACCGGCTCGCCGTCAGTGACGAAGTACACGCCGCCCGGGGCGCCACGGGTGGCCCCGAGGTAGAGCCCCTCCACGACGTTGTCCACGTGCGCGGTCGAGGTACGGTGCCCGCCGCCCCCGACCCACGAGAAGCGGCCGCTCTTCACGGCGTGCACGAGGCTCGGCAGCACCACCGTGTCGCCCGTGCCCCACACGAAGCGCGGGCGAACCACCACGGTCTCGAGTCCGTCGCCGTTTGCGTCACGCACCGCCCGCTCGGCGCGGGCCTTGGTGGAGCAGTAGAGCACGGGCGAGTCGGGCCGCAGTGGCGCGGTCTCGTCCACGTTCACGAGCGGCCCGCCCGCGAGCAGCACGGCCTCCGTGCTCACGTGCACGAGGCGCCGGACACCCGCGGCGCGGCACGCCGTCAGCACGTTTGCGGTGCCCTGCACGTTCGACCGCTCGAACTCGTCGCGCGTGCCCCAGTCGCCCACCTCGGCCGCGGCGTGGAAGACGAGCTCGCTGCCCTGCGCGCCGGACCGCAGCGACTCGGGATCGGCCAGGTCGCCACGCACCGGCTCTGCGCCCGCATCGCTCACCGTGCCGGCGGAGCGCTCGCTGCGGGCGAGCGCCCGGACGCTGAAGCCCTCGGCCACCAGGCGCCGGATCAGCCGGCCGCCGATGAAGCCGGAGCCGCCCGTGACGAACGCGGTGGGCACGGATGCATCGTAGGCGCACTTAGACTTGAGCCATGGCTACGGCCCCGAGAGCGCTAACGGACGCCGAGCGCTGGTATCGAGAGAAGTTCTCTCAGACGCCTGAGCGTGAGGCGTTGTTCAGCACGATCAGCGACGAGCCGATCGACCCGCTGTACACAGCGGATGACCTGCCGGCGCCTGAGCGGATTGGGTTCCCGGGCGAGTTCCCGTACACGCGGGGCGTGTACCCGTCGATGTATCGGGGGCGGTTGTGGACGATGCGGCAGTTCGCCGGCTTCGGCACGGCGGAGGAGACGAACGAGCGCTTCCACTATCTGCTCGACCACGGTCAGACGGGGCTGTCGACGGCGTTTGACATGCCGTCGTTGATGGGCCACGACTCGGACCATCCGCGTTCGCTGGGCGAGGTGGGACGCGAGGGCGTCGCGATCGATTCGCTGGACGACATGGAGACGTTGTTCCGGGGGATCCCGATGGGCGAGGTCTCGACCTCGATGACGATCAACGCGCCGGCGGCGATCATGCTCGCGTTCTACGTCGTCGCGGCGGAGAACCAAGGCGTCCCGGCGGACCGGCTGGCGGGGACGATCCAGACGGACATCCTGAAGGAGTACATCGCCCAGAAGGAGTGGTGCTTCCCGATCGACCCGGCGATGCGGCTGGTGACCGACATGGTCGAGTTCTGCTCCGAGCGCATGCCGCGCTGGCATCCGATCTCGATCTCGGGCTACCACATCCGTGAGGCTGGGTCGACGGCGCAGCAGGAGCTGGCGTTCACCTTGAAGGACGGCTTCACCTATGTCGAGCAGGCACTCGAGCGCGGCCTCGACGTCGACGATTTCGCGCCGCGGCTGAGCTTCTTCTTCAACGCGCACATCGACTTCTTCGAGGAGATCGCGAAGTACCGCGCGGCGCGCAGGATCTGGGCCAAGGAGCTGCGGGACACCTATGGCGCGAAGTCGGAACGCTCGCTGCTGATGCGCTTCCACACGCAGACCGCCGGGGTGTCGCTTACGGCGCAGCAGCCGCTCAACAACGTTGTGCGCACCGCCGTGGAGGCGCTCGCGGCGGTGTTGGGCGGCACCCAGTCGCTGCACACCAACTCCTACGACGAGGCGCTGGCGCTGCCCACCGAGGAGGCGGTGCGGATCGCGCTCAGGACCCAGCAGATCATCGCCCACGAGACCGGCGTCACGAACACGATCGACCCGCTCGGGGGCTCCTACTTCGTCGAGGTGCTCACCGACCGCATGGAGGAAGCGGCCTACGACTACTTCGCGCGGATCGACCAGCTCGGGGGGATGGTCGAGGCGATCAAGCAGAACTTCCCCCAGCGCGAGATCGCCGACGCCTCGTTCCACTACCAGCAGCAGGTCGACGACCAAAGGCGCATCGTCGTCGGCGTCAACCGCTACCAGGTCCTGGACGACAAACCACTCGAAATCCACCGCATCGACCCCGCGCTCGAGAAGAAGCAGATCGGCCGTGTACAGGCGGCACGCGCGCGCCGCGACGCGAGCGCCGTCGAGGCCTCACTCGCGCAACTCAAGACCGCCGCTGCGAGCGACCAGAACCTCATCGACCCGCTGCTCGACGCGGCCCGTGCGCACGCCACCGAGGGTGAGATCGTGGAGACGCTCCAAACCATCTTCGGGACCTACACCGAGACGCCCGTCTTCTGAGCGTGTTCTCCCCGGGTGGGGAAGAATCCGCCACCCCAAGCCGTCTAACCCCTGTTGAGCCCCCGGAAAGGACACCCGCCCAATGCGCAAGCGCCTTCTGCTCCTCGCCCTCGTCTCCCTGCTGGTCACCGGCGCGATCCTCGCCGCGCAGGCCCTGGCTGCCACGAAGACGGTCAAGCTCGGCGACAACTTCTTCACGACGAGCAAGCTGACGATCCGCAAAGGCACCAAGGTCACCTGGCGCTGGTCGGGCACGCACAACTCGCACAACGTCACCTCCAAGGGTCACTTCCCCTCGCGCACCCAGTCGAGCGGCAGCTTCTCGAAGACCTTCAAGACCAAGGGCACCTTCACCGTCATCTGCACCGTGCATCCCACCCAGATGCGGATGAAGGTGGTCGTCAAGTAGCTGGACGCCTCCCCGTCCGGCCTGTGCCGAGCCGACGGTGTCCCCGGCCGTCGGCTTCGGCATGCCTTGCGCGTGGGCGCTGTTGGGCGCCCGGTTGCGACATTCCTATTCCAGGCAGTCGGCGAAGCCGACTGCCTGGAGGGGCAAACACACAACACCCCCGCCCAAGGCAAGCGCTGATGGCACTAGACTCCCCCGTCGCTTGGAGGGCAGCCCCCAGACAGCAGCGCGCGCCTCGGGTGGCGGGCGCAAGATCCGCGTGGTCGTGGCCAAGCCCGGCCTCGACGGGCACGATCGCGGCGCGAAGATCATCGCCCGCGCGCTTCGCGATGCGGGCATGGAGGTCATCTACACGGGCCTCCATCAGACGCCGGAGCAGATCGTCGCCACGGTCGTGCAGGAGGACGCTGACGCGATCGGCCTCTCGATCCTGTCCGGCGCCCATATGACGCTCGTTCCGCGAGTGGTCGAGCTGCTCAAGCAGGAGGGGCTCGACGACATCGTGATCACCGTTGGCGGCACGATCCCCTCGGACGACATTCCGGAGCTGAAGCAGCTCGGCGTGTCCGAGGTGTTCACCCCCGGGGCCTCCACGCAGCAGATCATCGACTTCATCCGCGAGGCGGTATCGGGCGATTGACTCGTCAGTCAACCGGGTAAACTCCGTCGGCGGGCAGGTAGCAGCACCGATCGAAGGAGCCAGACTTGAAGATTTGCGTCCTGGTCAAAGAGGTCCCGGACGCCGCCGTCGAGAAGCGCATGGATCAGAACACCAAGCGCCTCGACCGCAGTGGCGAGAAGAACCTGAATCCCTTTGACACCCACGCCATCGAGGCCGCCATGCAGATCCGCGAGGGCGGCACGGTGGACGTCGAGGAGATCGTCGCCGTCACGATGGGGCCGGAGAGCGCGGTACGCGCGCTCCACAAGGCCGTGTCGCTCGGCGCCGACCGCTCCGTCCACCTCACCGACGCGGCACTGGCCGGCTCGGACGTTTGCGCCACCGGCTACGCGCTCGCCCAGGTGCTGAAGAGCGAGAGCCCAGACCTGGTCCTTCTCGGTCAGCAGTCGGACGACGGCGAGTGCTACACGGTCGGCGCGGTCGTGGCCGACCACCTGGAGATGCCGTCGCTCACGCAGGTGATCAAGATCGACGTCTCGGAGGGCAAGCTCCGCTGCGAGCGTCAGGCCGAGTACGGCTACGACACGGTCGACGTCGAGCTGCCGGCCGTGATCTCGGTCGGCGACGCGATCAACGAGCCGCGCTACCCGTCGCTCAAGGCGATCATGGGTGCGAAGAAGAAGCCGCTCGACACGAAGGCCACCGGCGACGTAGGCATCGCCGCGGACCAGGTCGGGGAGGCCGGCTCGCGCACCGCGGTGCTGGCGATCAACCCGCCGCCCGCCAAGGAGAGCGGCGAGATCATCGAGGACGAGGACACCGACGAGACCGTCCAGAAGATCGTCGCCTGGCTCGAGGAAAGGAAGCTGCTGGCATGAGCGGGATCCTCACCTACGCACTCCATTACGAGGGCGAGTTCAACAAGAACTCCCTCGGCGCGGTCTCGGAGGCCGCGAAACTCGCCAAGGAGCTCGGCGCCGAGTCGCACGCGGTCGTCGTCGGCGGCGACGACCTCACCGACGAGCTCTGCGCCTCGCTCGGCAACTACGGCGCCTCGAAGGTCTGGCGCGCGAAGGCGCCCGAGGGCCTGGCCCAGCCGGTGGTCGACGTCATGGCCAAGCTGATCCAGGACAACGGCTACAGCTACGCGCTGTTCGGCGGCGGCCTACTCGGCTTCGAGATCGGCGCGGGGCTCACCGCGCGGCTCGGCGCCGGCGTGACCATGGAGGTCACGGCCGTGAAGGTCCAGGACGGCAAGCTCATCGCCGAGCGGCCGATCCTCCAGGACTCGGCAATCGTCGACGTGGACTACGTGGGCGACACGGGCATCATCATCGGCCGCCTGAACGCGTTCGAGATCCAGGACGCGGGCAACGGCGCCTCGGCCCAGGTCGAGGACGTGGACGTGCAGCTGTCGCCGTTCTCCACCAGGGCGACGATCGTCCAGCGTGGCGAGCAGCGCGGCGCGGACGTGAACATCGAGGACGCCGACCTGCTCGTGGGCGGCGGCCGCGGGCTCGGCAAGGCCGAGGGCTTCAAGCTCGCGGAGGACCTCGCCGACGCGCTCGGCGGCGCGGTGGCCGCCACCCGCGCGGTGGTGGACGCGGGCTGGTACCCGTACGCGGCCCAGATTGGCCAGACCGGCAAGACGGTCGCGCCGAAGCTCTACCTCGCGGTGGGCATCTCCGGCGCCATCCAGCACAAGGTCGGCATGCAGAACTCCGAGAACATCGTCGCGATCAACAAGGACCCGAACGCGCCGATCTTCGAGTTCTCCGACCTCGGCGTGGTGGGCGACCTGAACAAGATCGTTCCCAAGCTCACCGAGGCGATCAAGGCGAAGAAGGGCGGCTAAGTGGTCGCCTCCGCAAATACGCCCGCGGCTCGCTCGCCGAGCCGCGACCGAATTTCCGTCGGAGACCACTGATGTCGGTCGCCCCGATCGAGTACCCGCCGCCGGTCGACTCGGCGCACGAGTTCGTCGGCCCGCCCACCGATCCGGAGGACGAGCGGATCGAGGTGGGCGTGGCCATCGTCGGCGGCGGGCCCGCCGGCCTTGCCTGTGCGATCCGGCTGATGCAGCTGCTCGAGAGCGAGCCGCAGCTGTCGGACAGCCTGGGCGAGGTGCCGGTGGCGCTGATTGAGAAGGGCAAGACGCCCGGCTCGCACCTGCTCTCGGGCGGCATCATGCGCCCGTCGGCGTTCAAGGCGCTGTTCCCCGACCTCGATGAGGCGGAGTGGCCCACTTTCGGGTCGGTGGACAAGGAGGCGGTCTACCTGATGGCGGGCAAGAACCGCGCGATCCGGCTCCCCACGCCGCCGCCGTTCCGCAACCACGGCAGCCACGTGGTGTCGGTCGCGCAGCTCGGCCGCTGGATGTCCGAGAAGGCCGAGGAGGCGGGCGTCTACATCCTGCCCGAGAACGCGGCGGCCAAGCTGCTGGTGGAGAAGGGCGCGGTGCGCGGGGTGCGCACCGGCGACAAGGGGCGCGGCCGCGACGGCGAGGAGCTGTCGAACTTCGAGCCGGGCTCGGATGTGATCGCCAAGGCCACGGTGCTCGCCGAGGGCACGCAGGGGCACCTGACGGGCGCCGCGATCAACTACTTCGACCTCTCGCCGAAGGACCCGCCGCAGTGGGAGCTCGGCGTGAAGGAGATCTGGGAGGTGCCGCAGCCGCTCGGCAAGGTGGTCCATACGATGGGCTGGCCGCTGCGGCCGCAGGCCAAGTACCGCGAGTTCGGCGGCAGCTTCATCTACCCGATGGGCGAGGACAAGGTGTCGATCGGGTTCGTGGTCGGCCTCGACTACCGCGACGCAACCTTCTCCTGCCACGACGTGCTGCAGGAGCTGAAGACGTCGAAGCTCGTGCGCGGCTTCCTAGAGGGCGGCAAGCGCGTGGGCTGGGGCGCGAAGACGATCCCGTCAGGCGGCTACTGGGCGATGCCCGAGCGGCTCTGGGCGCCCGGGCTATGCATCGCCGGCGACGGGGCGAGCATGGTGAACGTGCCGCAGCTGAAGGGCATCCACTACGCGATGCACGCGGGCATCTTCGCCGCAGAGGCGATCTTCGAGGGGTTGAAGAAGGGCACCACCGAGGACCTCTCCGGCTACGAGAACCGCGTCCGCGACTCTGTGATCGAGAGCGACATCTACCGCTCGCGAAACATGCGCCAGGTGTTCAGCAAGGGCTTCTTCGTGGGCGGTGCGATCGCCAACGTGATGGAGGCCTCCGGCGGCCGCCTGCCTCCGGGCCACTGGAAGACTCACGACGACGCGACCGTCGACGTGTTCGTCGGCAACCGCAACAAGAAGTATCCGAAGCCGGACGGCAAGTACACCTTCGACAAGCTGTCCTCGGTCTTCGCCAGCGGCAACGCCACGCGCGATGACGCGCCCAACCACATCCGGGTGCAGCAGAACGTCCCGGTCGAGCTGGCGCTGATGTGGGAGAACATGTGCCCGGCGCAGGTCTACGCGGTGCCCGACGAGGTGAAGGAGCGCCTGGCGAAGAACGGCTCGAATCTCGAGGACGAGCTCGTCGAGCTCCAGATCACGCCGTCGAACTGCGTGCAGTGCGGAGCCATCACGGCAAAAGGTGGCCGGTTGACTCCGCCTGAGGGTGGCGACGGTCCGAACTATCAGCAGACGTAGGTGCTCGGTGCTCGGATCTCGGCGCTCGGAGACAGCACCGAGCAC
>JBKPDA010000201.1:0-21024 GCA_046727635.1 Actinomycetota bacterium
GTCCACGCCGCCCGGACAGATCGCGTTGCAGCGGATGTCCGGGGCGAACTCGAACGCCGTGGAGCGCGTCAGGCCGAGCACCGCCGCCTTGGAGGCGCAGTACACGCCGTCGCCGGCGAGACCCACCAGCCCGCCGATCGAGGAGATGTTCACGATCGAGCCGCCGCCGCCGCGCTGCATCTCGCCGACCACGCGCTGCGTGGTGAGGAGATACGACAGGACGTTGATCTGCATCAGGCGCTCGAAGTCCTCGACGGTGTGCTCCACGAGCGGCTTGGCGATCACGATGCCGGCGTTGTTCACGAGGGCGTCGATGCGGCCAAAGCGCTCGACGAGCGCGGTGGCGAGCGCGTCGATGGTCGCTGGATCCACGATGTCGCCGGCGACAAACTCCACGTCGGCCCCGGCCTCGCGTGCGGCCGCGGCCGCCTCCTCGAGCGGGTCCGCCTTGAGGTCGGTCAGGCCGAGCGCTGCTCCCTCCTCGGCCAGCCGCACCGCCGTGGCGCGGCCGATGCCGCCCCCTGCCCCGGTGACGATCGCCACCTTGCCGTCCAGTCGCCCCACTACGTCCTCCTTGAGTTAGTCGCCGGTCTCGATGCGATACGTCTGGGAGGGATCGAGGATCGCGGTGATCCGCACCGCGCAGCCCTCGCCCTGCGGATAGCGCCACGGGAAGACCATGAAGGTGCAGCGCTTGCCCGTGACCTTGTCGAGCTCTCCGCCGACGTTCTCGATCCCGGGGATCCCATTCGGCAAGAGCGTCTTGTGCGACGCCTCCCAGAACGGGAAGTCCTCCATCACGTCGCGTCCGGTCTCCCGCTTGTACTCCTCCATGATGTGCGGGTGGGAGGGCCCGGGCCCGTGGGCCACGATCTTCGTGCCGAGCGGGTGGTCGAGCGCCTGTACGTCGACCCCAACGAGCTTGACCCGGCGCTCCACGAGCCACTCCGCCGCCTCCTTGTAGAGGCCGGTGCCGTAGGCGAAGTAGTCGTCGTTGTCGCCCCAGTGATGGTGGCTGCCGGTGTTGATCATCACGATGTCGTGCGGCTCGATCCGCGGCGTCGCGTTCTCGAGGTCGTCGGCCGTGATCACCTCCCACTTGCCCTTCGGGATCGACACAGCCACGCCGGTGCCGAAGAAGCGCCAGAGCGGGTAGTCGGTGATGTAGGGCTGGTTGGCGAGCACGTGCACCGGGGCGTCCATGTGCGTGCCGCGGTGCATGATCCCGTCGAACTCCATGGTGTAGACGCCGTCCTTCGCATGGAACTGGCGCACGTGGAAGTCGAGGCTCGGCGTGGACGGCCACTCGGGCATTCCGTGGCCCCACTCCTGCGTGAGGTTGAAGAACTGGAGCCCGTCGGTGGCGGTCGGCGCGGCCACGGTCAGTCCCCCGGTTCGATGCGGTAGTGGCCGGACGGGTGGAAGATCGCGACCAGCCGGACGATGCTCGCGTCGCCGGCGGGCCAGTACAGCGGCACGGCCTGGAAGGTGCAGCGCTTGCCGGTGACGTGGTCGAGGTCGCCGCCCACGTTCTCGATCGTCGGGATGCCCGCGCCGAGCAGCGCGCGGTGCGCCGGGTTCCAGTCCGGGAAGTCGTCCTCGGGCCGCCGGCCGCGGCGCTCCTCGTAGCGCTTGGGCAGAGCCTTGACGATCGGGCCGCCGCGATGGCGGCCGAGCGAGGTGGCCATCGGGTGATCGATGGTCGCGGTGTCGACGCCGACCAGCTTCACGCCGCGCTCGATGAGCCAGCGGGCGGCCGCCTCGCTGAGCCCCGGGCCCTCGCCGAAGTACTCCTGGCTGTCCGAGTAGCGGCGATGCCAGCCGGTGTTCACGATCACGATGTCGCCCGGGACCACCTCGATCCCGGTGCCCTCGAGGTCGGCCGGCTCGACCAGCCCCCACTCGCCCTTCTCGATGCCGAGCACCACGCCGGACCCGAAGAAGCGGTCCACCGGCACCTCGCCCACGCCCGCACCGCCGGGGATCAGGTGGACCGGCGCGTTCACGTGCGTGCCGTTGTGCATCACCGTGACGATGTGCTGGCTCATCACCCCGTGGCTCGCGTGCGACACCGCCCGGCGGATCACGATGTCCGGGTAGCCCGGATAGACCGGCGTGTGAGTGCCCCAGAAGTGGCTCAGCTCCACGAAGCTGAGGCCGGTCACGGGGTCGACCACCACGGTCTGGGAGTGATCCGCCCAGATCGGGAAGTCGTGTGTGCCTGGTTCCTCCGTCCGTATCGTGGTCATGCTGGCCCTCTGTGTGGGCGGGCCGCACTATAGGCCCCAGCCTCCCGAGTGGTCAAGCAGAGGGAGGCCTGTACCGCATTGCGGGCACCGGTATGCTCGTCCGCGATGGCGCCCAGGTCCGCAAACGGCCCGCCGAGCGCGGGCGGTATCCAAGTGATCGCTCGTGCCGCCCAGGTGCTGCGGGCGCTCGACGCCGGGCCTGGGGGGCTGAGCCCCGCGCAGCTCGCGGAGCGCGTTGGCCTGCCGCGCTCCACCGTGCATCGCATCGTCGCCTCGCTCGCCGCCGAGGGCCTGATCTCTGCCGCCTCGTCGAACGGGCGCGTCCGCCTCGGCCCGGAGTTCGTGCGCCTGGCGGAGGCCAGCCGGCGCGGCCGCTGGCAAGAGATACGGCCTCACATGCAGAACATCTTCGACGCGCTCGACGACACCGTTGACTGCGCGATCCTCGACGGCGAGCAGCTGCGCTTCGTGGACCAGATTCCCGCGACGCACGGTCTGCGAGCCGTCTCCGAAGTGGGCTCGACGGCCCCGCTTCACTGCACCGCCAACGGCAAGGTGCTGCTCTCCCGCCTCGAAGACGACGAGGTGATCGATCTGCTTCCGTCGCGGCTCGAGCGCTACACGCCGAACACGATCACGAGCCGCGACGAGCTGCTCGAGGAGATCCGGGCGATCCGCAAGACGGGCGTGGGGTATGACCGCGACGAGCACACGCTGGGGATCTGCTCGGCCGCGATCGCCGTGCGCGAGTCGTACGGCACTCTCGTCGCCCTCTCGGTCTTGATGCCCACCCCGCGCATGGCCGGCCGCGAGCGCGAGATCGAGCGCGTCCTGCTACGAGTGCGGCGCGAGATCGCGTGAAACTCTGCATGTTCAAGCCGGATCGGGCCGCTCTGCGACCCGGCCGGGTCGAGGGCGATCGTGTAGTCGAGCTGGACGCCGAGAACCTGGTTGCCGTGCTGGATGCCGGCGGAAAGGTGCACGACGTCGGCGAGCACGCGCTTGCCGAGGTGCGCCTCGGGCCGCCGGTGCCGGAGCCGCCGTCGGTACGGGACTTCTTCGCCTTCGAGCAGCACGTGGCCACCGCCCGCGCCAACCGTGGCAGCGAGGTGCCGGCCGAGTGGTACGAGATCCCGGTCTTCTACTTCTCGAACCCCGCGGCGATCTACGGGCCCGATGACGAGATCCCGTACCCCCACGGCACCGAGGAGCTCGACTACGAGCTCGAGGTGGCCGCGGTGATCGGCACGGGCGGTCGCATCGCCGGCTTCACTGTGATGAACGACTGGTCGGCCCGCGACCTGCAGCGCCAGGAGGTCCGCGTCGGGCTCGGCCCCGCCAAGGGCAAGGACTTCGCCACGAGCCTCGGGCCCGTGCTCGTCACGGTGGACGAGCTCGACGGGAGCGCCGCGGAGATGGTCGCGCGGGTGAATGGCGAGGAGCGCTCGCGCGGGAACCTCCGCGACCTCTACCACGGCTGGGACGCGATCCTCGAACGCGCGTCCCTCAACACGCGCCTGCGGCCCGGCGAGGTGCTCGGGTCGGGCACGGTCGGCACGGGGTGCATCCTCGAGGCAAACGACGGCCGCTGGCTCCAGGTCGGCGACGTCGTGGAGCTCGAGGTCGAGGGCATCGGCGTGCTGCGCAACACCGTCGCGCCGCCTCGCTAACCCGGTTCTAACACTCCACCACTAGCTTCTCGGCCGCTCACGCGCCACGCGTTCGGCACCGTCTTGACAGCCGCCGGAGCGGCTACTAGGGTGTCCCAATCTACGGGTGAGCCTGTCCGTATCGTGGACAAGTCACTCGAGTCTGTCGTGAGGAGAAGGAGGAGAGCGTGGCCTTGGTGCGTCCCGACGCGCCCGAGTTCGTCGTCGAGCCGTCCACCGGCCTGGTGTTCGTGGAGCTGAGCCACGAGTGGGGACACCACACGCCGGTGTTCCCGGGCTTCAAGGACATCCAGATCGGGCGCGTGGCCACGCACGCGATGCACGGCGTGATGAGCCAGCGGATCGTCACCGTGATGCACCACGGCACGCACGTGAACGCCCCGCTCCACCTGGTGCCGGGCGGCCTCGGCGTGGGTGAGCTGTCGCTCGACCTCTTCTTCGGCGACGGCGTGGTGCTGGACGTGCCGAAGGGCGAGTGGGAGCTGATCGAGCCCGCCGACCTCGAGGCAGCCGGCGAGGTGGTGCCGGGCGACATCGTGATCGTCAACACCGGCTGGCATCACGGCTACTCGGACAGCATCGAGTACTTCGGCCACGCGCCCGGGCTCAGCTTCGCAGCCGCGGAGTGGCTCATCGAGCGTGGCGCGAAGCTGGTGGGGATCGACACCGCGACGATCGACCATCCGCTGGCCACGTCGCTGGGCGGTCATCAGAACGGGCCGCTGATCAAGGAGCTCCCGCGGCGCTACTCGGCCCGGACGGGGCGGCACCCGGTCGAGGACTTCCCGGACTGGAACCCGGCGCACCGCACGCTGCTCGAGGCGGGCATTCCGACGATCGAGAACGTCGGCGGCGACGTGGACTCGGTCGCGGGAGCTCGCTGCGCGTTCCAGTGCTACCCGTGGCACTGGCCCGAGGGCGACGCCTGCGTGGTCCGGCTCGCCGCGATCTTCGACCCCTCCGGGGACTACCGGCTGGAGGCCGGCAGCTAATGGCCACGGACGGCCTCCAATTCTTCGACCTCACCCAGCGGATCGGCCACAACATGCCGCAGTGGCCGTCGGTGGCGAGCACGGTGCTCACCGTCAACCGGCTCCAGTACCACGCGATGCACGGCCAGACCGTGCAGGAGTACGACGGGATCATGCACCGCGGGACGCACATGGACGCCCCGGTGCACGTGACGGCCAACCAGCCGTACATCACCGGCTATCCGCTATGGCGCTTCTTCGGCACGGGCGTCGCGGTCTCGATCCCCAAGGGCAGGTGGGAGGTCATCACCCCGGACGACCTCGAGAACGCTGAGCCCACGATCGAGCCGAACGACATCGTGATGATCAATACCGGGAGCCATCACGACTGGGGCGACAACGACGATTACTTCGTCTACGGCCCGGGCCTCTACCGCCAGGCGGCCGAGTGGCTCGTCGAGCGGCGCGTGAAGCTCGTAGGCGTCGACGTCCAGGCGCTCGACCATCCGCTGGGCACGAAGCTGGTGGCCCACGGCACGGGCCCGTCCCACCCGCGCCTCATGGAGGAGTACCGAGAGCTGACCGGCCGCGACGTGATGGACGACTTCCCGGACTGGGAGCCCGCCCACAAGACGATGCTCCTGGCGGGCATCCCCGGGATCGAGAGCATCGGCGGGCAGCTGGACGAGATCACCGGCAGGCGCTGCACGTTCATCGCCTTCCCCTGGCGCTACCCGACGGGCGAGGGCTGCGCGCTGCGCGTGGTGGCGGTGCTCGATCCCGAGCAGCGCTTCCGAATCCCCGTGGGGCCGTGACGAGCGTATGGTCCGAGCGCTCACCGATCCGCTGTCGCTATTCGACGTGTCCGGCCAGGTGGTGGTCATCACGGGCGCGTCGGGTGCGCTCGGGCGCGCCGTGGCGATCGCGCTCGGCTCCCTGCGCGCGAACCTCGTGCTCGCCTCTGGCTCGGGCGACGCGCTCGAGGCCGTGGCCGGCGAGGTGCGCGAGGTGGGCGGCGAGCCGGTGACCCTGGTCAGGCGGCCCGACTCGGTTGAGGACGCCGAGGCGATCCTCAGTGCGGGCATCGACGCCTACGGGCACGTCGACTCGGTATTCGTCGCGTCCGGCCTCAACAAGCCGGCCCAGATCGTCGACCAGACCTACGAGGACTGGCAGGACGTGATGGACGCCAACGTCCGCGGGCCGTGGCTGATGGCGAAGGCGCTGGGCACGCACCTGATCGGGCGCGGCGCGCGCGGCAGGCTCCTGCTCGTCTCATCGGTCAGGGGACGGCACGGGAACGCGGCGGGGTACTCGGCGTACTGCACGTCGAAGGGCGCCACCGACTCGTTGACCAAGGTTCTTGCCACCGAGTGGGGCAAGCACGGGATCAACGTGAACGCGATCGGGCCGGCGGTGTTCCGCTCGGCGCTGACCGCCTGGATCTTCGAGGACACCGACGCCGGCGCCGACTCGCGCGCCCGTAACTACTCGCGCATCCCGCTCGGCCGGCTCGGGGAGCCGGAGGACTTCGTCGGAATCGCGATCTACCTGCTCTCGCCGGCCTCCGACTTCGTCACCGGGCAGATCGTCTATGTCGACGGGGGGTACACGGCCGGATGAGCGATCGTCGCGCAGCCGTGGTGGGGGCTGGAGTGATGGGAGCAGGGATCGCGCATGTCCTGGCTGCCGCGGGCTGGCGGGTCCGCCTCCACGATCCAGACCCCGCGAAGCTGGCCTCCGCCGGCGACCGCATCGCGGCCGGCCTGGAGCTGCTCGGCCGGCCCGCCCCGCCCGTCCTCGAGCTCGTGAGTGAGGACGCGGAGCTGGAAGCGGCGGTGGACGGAGCGCGCCTCGTGATCGAGGCCGGTCCAGAGCACGTCGGCGTGAAGCAGGACATCTTCGCCGAGCTCGACGAGCTCACCGATCCGGGCACCGTCCTCGCCACCAACACGTCGGCGATCCCGATCAAGGAGATCGCGGCGCGCGTACACGACCGCGGACGAGTGCTCGGCACGCACTTCTGGAACCCGCCGCATCTGGTCCGGCTGGTGGAGGTGGTGGCGAGCGCTCACACCCATCCGGCTCACGTCTCCTGGACGATCGAGGTGCTTGCGGAGGCCGGGATGAAGCCGGTCCACGTGAAGGCCGACATCCCGGGCTTCGTCGGCAACCGCCTGCAGCACGCGCTCAAGCGCGAGGCAATCGCGCTCGTGGCCAGCGGGGTGTGCGACGCGGAGACGGTCGACACGGTCGTGAAGCACGGCTTCGGAATGCGGCTGCCCTACATCGGGCCGCTCGAGCAGTCGGACCTCAGCGGGCTCGAGCTGACGCTTGCCATCCACGAGGTCTTGATGCCGTCGCTCGACGTGACGCCGGCGCCGCACCCGCTGCTGGTCGAGAAGGTCAGGGCCGGGCAGCGCGGCGCCTCGGCGGGCCAAGGCTTCCGCTCCTGGGCGCCGGGCGAGGCCGCGGCGCTTCGTGCCGAGGTAGATCGCGCGCTCGCGCGTCCACATCGTGAGATCCCGGACCCGCAGATCGAGCGCGCATGATCGGCTTCGCGCTAAGCGTCCTGCAGCTCGGCGATCTGGTTGCGGATGGCCAGCAGCTCCGCCGCCATCTCGTCCTCACGGTCGTAGAAGCGCTGTGCGGGCACCGCAACGCAGATGCTGAACAGGGCGCCGAACGGGTCCCTCACGCCAATCGCGGCAGCCGCGATGCCGATGGTCCGCTCCTCGTGGTCGAACGCGACGCCGGCCTCGCGAATCGACGCCAGCTCCTTGAGGAGCCGGGCGCGGCTGGTGATCGTGTTGGGCGAGCAGCGCTCGAGGCGGGCGGGCAGGAGGTCGACGATCGTGTCGTCGTCGAGCTCGGCCAGCAGCGCCTTCCCATTGGCGGTGCAGTAGAGCGGCAGGACAGCGCCCACCGGGAACTCGGTGCGGAGGCGGTGAGGAGCGGCGATTTGCTCGATACAGCGCTGGAAATCGCCCTCGATCACCGAGCAGACCACGGTCTCGTCGAACTCGCGGTAGAGCCGCTCCATGTACGGGCGGACGTCCTCGGAGAGCTCGCGGCGGCTGTTGGCCAGCCGGGTGAGCTCGGGGCCGAGCCGGACGCGGCCGTTCGGGGAGGCGGCGGTGAGCAGGCGCTCGCGCACCAGCGCCGAGACCAGCCGCTGCACGGTGGAACGCGGCAGTCCGACGCGCTCGGAGATCTGCGACAGGCTGAGCCCACGTGGCTCCCCGTAGAGAGCGCGAAGCACCTCGGCCGCGCGCTCGATCACCTGGATGCCGCCGCTGTGGGAGTTCGTGCGCGTTGTCGGTTCGACCGCCATCGAAGCTCACTTTACCTCCGACGCGCCAGGGGAACCAGTGGCCTTGACTTTCTGGCGGGTTCATCTCTAGTGTCTCGCAATCCGGGTCCGGCTGTCCGTATGACGGGACGAGAGAAGTGAGCGAACCTACGCTGTCCGTTCGCCAGGTGACGAAGCGCTTCGGCGGAGTCGCGGCGTTGAGCGACCTGTCGTTCGACGTCGCGCCGGGCGAGCTGCTCGGCGTGATCGGTCCCAACGGGGCCGGCAAAAGCACGCTGCTCAGCCTCATCAAGGGCGCCCACCGCCCCACCTCCGGCGAGATCGTGTTCGCGGGCGAGCACCGCATCGATCGGATGCGCCCCCACGCCACCGCGCGTCTGGGGATCAGCCGGGCCCATCAGATCCCGCGCCCGTTCGGCCGCATGAGCGTGCGGCAGAACCTGCTGGTGGCCGCCCAGTCCTCCGGGCGGCGGACGCCGAACGGCGGCAGCGGGGTCGATGACGTGCTCGAGCTGTGCGCCCTCCCAGACCACGCCGAGCGGGAGGCGGGAACGCTGACCCTGATCGACCTGAAGCGGCTCGAAGTGGCGCGCGCGCTCGCCCTTGATCCGCAGCTCCTGCTGCTGGACGAGGTGGCCGCCGGGCTCGTCGGGCACGAGATCGAGGAGATCACCGGGCTGATCGCGAGCGTGCACGAGCGCGGCGTGACGATCATCCTCGTCGAGCACGTCCAGGCGCTCGTGCAGGCCCTCGCGCAGCGCGTGATCGTGCTCGACTTCGGGCGCCAGATCGCGACGGGCACTCCGGTCGAGGTGGCCGAGAACCCGGAGGTGATCCGCGTCTACCTCGGCACGGGCGGGGCAACGTCCATCAAGAAGGACGACGGCGCGAGCAAGCCGGCCCGGCCCACGCTCCTGAGCGTCTCGGGCCTGAGCGTGGATTACGGCAAGTTGCGCGCGCTGCGCGCGCTCGACTTCGAGGTGCGCGAGGGCGAGATCGTCGCGGTGCTCGGCGCCAACGGCGCCGGCAAGAGCTCACTGGCGCGCACCCTGGCCGGTCTCGTGCCGGCGGCCGAGGGGCGGATCGAGCTGGCGGGCGAGGATGTGACGGACCAGCTCGCCCACCGCCGCGCGCGCAAGGGGATCGCGCTCTGCCACGAGGGGCGCCGCCTGTTCAGCGAGCTGACCGTGAGCGAGAACCTCGAGCTGGCCGCCTACTCGGGCGCCGCGACCTCGCACAAGGACGACCTCTTCACGCGGGTCTACGACCTGTTCCCGCTGCTGCGCGAGCGCTCGGGCGCGTACGCCGGCCAGCTCTCCGGCGGGCAGCAGCAGATGGTCGCGATCGCGCGGGCGCTGATGTCCGATCCGCGCATCGCGATCTTCGACGAGCTCTCGCTCGGACTCGCGCCGCAGATCATCGACGAGATCTACGAGGTGATCGAGCAGATCCAATCGTGGGGGATCAGCATCGTGCTGATCGAGCAGAACGCCTACCGCGCCCTGGCGGTCGCGGACCGGGCGTACGTCCTCGAGCGCGGGCGCGTCTCGTTTGTCGGCGCGCCCCACGAGCTCGAGCGCGAGGAGGCGCTCCGGGAGGCCTACTTCGGCCACCGGAGAGAGCCAGCGACCAAGCCTCTAAGGGGCGACCAACAAGGAGGAGAAGCGACTCATGATGGGTAAGCGATGGCACCGGCTGGGCCTCGTGCTGTCCACCGCCGGACTGGCGGCTGCCGTGGTCACCGGCTGCGGCAGCTCGGGTGGCAGCAGCTCGAGCGGCGGCGGAGGAGGCAAGGAGATCGTGATCGGGGCGACGATCCCGCTCACGGGGACACTCGCCGCATTCGGCAATCAGGAGAAGATCGCCGACACGATGCTCGTCAACGAGGTGAACGCCGCGGGCGGCATCACGATCGACGGCAAGAAGGAGAAGGTCAAGCTTGTCATCCTCGACAGCAAGAGCGACCCGAACCTCACGACGAGCCAGGCGCGCACGCTCGCTCTGCAGGACCACGCGGTGGGGTTCTTCGGCACGATCGCGCCGCCGCTCGTGATCCCGCTCTCGACCGTCTCGGATCAGCTGAAGATCCCAATGACCCATCACACGCCCATCCAGGCCTGGCTGGGCGGCCGCAAGAGCGGCTGGAAGTACTCGTGGGACGTCTTCTTCAACGAGCCGCAGATGACCACGACGCAGTTCCGCGCGGCGGACGAGACGACCACGAACAAGAAGGTCGTGCTGTTTACCGACACGGATCCGGACGGCATCGTGATGGGCGGCCTGTGGACGTCCACCGCGCCGAAGTTCGGCTACAAGGTCGTGGCCCACGAGAAGTTCCCCGAAGGGACCACCGACTTCTCGAGCTACATCCGCGACGCCCAGCAGAAGGGCGCGCAGGTGCTGATCGCCCAGATGATCCCCCCGGACGCGATCGCGCTCTGGAAGCAGATGAAGGCGGCCGGCTATCAGCCGAAGGTCGCCGTGTGCGAGAAGTGCTCGTACAACTCCGCCTGGGGGCAGGCGCTCGGCACGCTCGCGAACGGCACGCTCGTCGCGGACATCTGGTCGCCGGCGTTCAACTACCCGGACGCGCAGAAGCTCCTGGCCACGAAGTCGAACTTCGGCGGCCAGGTGAACCCCGGAGTCTCCGGCGTGGCCGTGTCCTACACGGTCGGAAAGGTGCTGCTCGACGCGTTCGCGAAGGCGGGCTCGACCGATCCCGACAAGGTGAACGCCGCGCTGGCGGCCACGAACGCCACCTACCCCACGGGTCCGGTGAAGTTCACGCCGCAGCACTACAGCGCGATCCCGGCGGTCCAGGTGCAGTGGGAGAACGGCGACACCCAGATCGTCTGGCCGAAGATCCAGGGCGGCGGGACTCTGCAGGCGCCAGTCTCGGGGCTCGGATAGGAGAACCGGTGCAGCCGGGCGCGGCCTCGCGGTCGCGCCCGGCTGGGCACTTGGAGCGACTCAAATGACAGAGCTCATAACCGCACTCTTCCTCGGCGGCCTCTATGCCGCCGTATCGCTTGGATTGACCCTCGTCTTCGGCGTTATGCGGCTGGTGAACCTCGCGCACGGCGAGCTGCTGGTCGGAGCCGGCTACCTCTCGCTGTTCGCCTCACAGCACTTCGGCGTGGATCCGCTGGTCTCGCTCGTCTTCGTCGTGCCGACGATCATGCTGATCACCTACCCGATCCAACGCGTGCTCCTCAACCCGCTGGTGGCACATGGGCAGGAGCCGCCGCTCGTGGCCACGTTCGGGCTGTCGATCATCGCGCAGACCCTCTTCCTGCTCGCCTACACGAGTGACGACAAGTCGCTCAAGGCGTCGTACGGCCTGACCGGGGTGAACGTGCTCGGCACGAACGTGCGCACGATCCTCGTGATTGGGCTCGCCGTGGGCGTGGTGCTGGTGCTCGCCACCCACTTCGCCCTCAAGTACCTGCGCTTCGGCAAGGCCCTGCGGGCGGCGTCGGAGGACCCGGAGGCGGCCACCTCGCTCGGCATCAACGTCAAGCACGTGTACGGGCTGACGTTCGCGCTCGGGGCCGCACTGGCGGCGTTCGGGGGCGTGCTCATCGGTGTGGCCTTCAGCCTCACCCCGACCGCCGGTCTCACCTGGCTGCTGCGGGCGTTCACGGTGATCGTCCTCGGCGGCATGGGCTCGATCATGGGCACCCTCGCCGGCGGGATCTCGATCGCGCTCGCCGAGGAGTACGGCTCGCTCGCCTTCGGTCCCCAGTACCGGGACCTGATCGTGTTCAGCCTGCTGGTGATCGTGCTCGTGATCCGGCCTCAGGGGCTGCTCGGGAAGAGGCTCGCGTGAACGGTCAGCAGGCGGCGCCGGCACCGGCGTGGCGCGCGGCCCTACCCGAGCGGCCGGCGGCCCGCGTGGTCGTGGGCGTCGCCGGAGTGGGCGTGCTCGTGGCCCTGTTCACCGGCACGAGCTACCTGAGCCTCGGCGACGCGGCGCTCGCCATCACGCTCTTCAACCTGATGGCGATGGCCCAGGCCTGGAACCTGATCGGCGGGTACGGCGGTCAGTTCTCGCTCGGGCACGGCCTGTTCGTCGCGGTCGGCGGCTACGCCACCGCGCTCCTGCTCGTGCACACGGGCGTGCCGGTAGGGCCGGCGGTGGTGATCGCGGCCTTGCTCACGGCCGGGATCGGCGCGCTCACGGCGTTTCCGCTGTTGCGGCTGCGCGGCGTCTACTTCTCGGTTGGCACGCTCGGCGTGATGATCGCCGCGCAGAACTGGGTGATCAACTGGCACTGGGCGGGCCAGACCAGGGGCGTGATCCTGCCGCAGAGCGGCGTGCTCAGCTTCGGCACGCAGTACCGCATGGGCGCGGCGCTGCTGGTGGGCACCACCGTGATCGTCTGGCTCTGCGTCCGCAGCCGCTTCGGCCTGCGGCTGATGGCGGTGCGCGACGACGAGAGCGCGGCCTCGGAGCTCGGCGTCAACGGCTTTCGGGTCAAGCTGGCGGCGTTCACCATCTCGGCTTTCCTCGTCGGCCTCTGCGGAGCGCTCAACGCCTTCCAGCAGCTCACCCTCGAGCCCTACTCGGCGTTCAACATCAGCTGGGCGATCAACATGATCCTGGCCTGCGTGATCGGCGGGCTGGCCACGCTCGCCGGTCCGCTCATCGGCGCCGCGTTCATCTTCGAGCTCCAGCAGCAGCTCCAGGGCTACCAGAACCTCACCTCGCTGATCGAGGGCGCGGTGCTGCTCGCTGTGATCCGCTTCGCCCCCGGTGGGATCTGGGGCCTGCTGTGCCAGCTGCCGGAGCTGGTGCGTGGACGGGTCCGTGCAAGAGCCGGCTGACAGCCGGCCCGGCCCAGCGGGCGACGAGGTACTGCGCAACCCCCTGTCGCTGTTCGACGTCTCCGGACGCTCGGCCATCGTGGTAGGCGCCTCGGGCGCCTTCGGCCGCGCGATCTCGATTGCGCTCGGCGCTCTCGGCGCGAACCTCCTGCTCGCCTCGGGCTCGGAGGAGCACCTCGCCGCCGTGGCCACCGAGGCCGGCGGCCAGGTGCACACGCTTGCGCGCCGCCCGGAGACGTTGGCCGACGCGACCGACATAGTGGCCGCCGCAGTCGACGCATACGGCAGCGCCGACATGCTCGTGGTCGCGTCGGGCTTCAACAAGCCCGCGCCGATCCAGGATCTCGAGTACGAGGACTGGCAGCAGGTCATGGACGCGAACGTGCGCGGCCCCTGGCTCATGGCCAAGGCATTCGGCACCGAGCTGATCCGGTCGGGCCGCCGCGGAAAGGTGCTGTTCATGTCCTCCGTCCGCGGGCGGCTCGGGAACGCGGCGGGCTACACGAGCTACTGCACGTCGAAGGGCGCCGTGGACGCGCTCACGCGGGTGCTCGCCACCGAGTGGGGGCGGTACGGGATCAACGTCAACGCGATCGCGCCCACCGTCTTTCGCTCGCCGCTGACCGCGTGGATCTTCGCCGACGACGAGCGCGGCCGCGCCCACCGGGAGCGGAGCATCGGCCGCACGCCGCTCGGGCGGCTCGAGGAGCCCGAGGACCTGATCGGCGTGGCGCTCTATCTGCTGTCGCCGGCGTCCGACTTCTGCACCGGGCAGGTCATCTACGTGGACGGCGGCTACACCGCCGGATGATCCAGATCCACCACGTCACCAGCGGCTCCGGTCCGCCGGTGTTGCTGCTGCACGGATGGCCGCAGACCTCGCACGCGTGGCGACGGGTCGCTGGGCTGCTTCCCGACCACACACTCGTGATCCCGGACCTTCGGGGCTTCGGCCATTCGGACAAGCCGGCGTCGGGATACGACGCCGCCACCGTTGCCGCCGACCTCCACGGGCTGCTGTCGGGGCTGGGCCTCGAACAGGTCACCGTCGTGGGGCACGACTGGGGCGCGGTATTCGGCTACGCCCTGGCGGCGTCCCATCCGGGCGACGTCGCGGCGCTCGGGATCGTCGAGATGGTGCTGCCCGGCCTCGGGATGCTCGAGCAGGCGATGCAGCCGCAGGCCGACGGTCGCTTCCTGTGGCACCTGGGCTTTCAGTCAGTGCCCGACATTCCCGAGCTGCTGATTCGAGGCCACGAGCGGGCCTACGTGACCTGGTTCTTCGAGAACCACTCGTACGACGCCGGCGCGATCCGGGCCGAGGACGTGGACGTGTACGTCGCGGCGATCGAGCAGCCAGGGGCGCTCGGCGCCTGCCTCGGCGTCTACCGGGCCTACTTCGAGACGGCGGAGCAGGTCGCCGCTCTGGCGGAGGCCCCTCTGCAGATCCCGGTGCTCGCCCACGGCGGGGAGAGCTCGCTGGCTGGCCTGGTGCTCGAGTCGGCGCGGATCGTGGCCCCCGATGCGGGCGGCGGAGTGATCCCTCGCTGCGGCCACTGGGCACCGGAAGAGGCGCCCGACTTCGTCGCGGAGAAGGTCCGCGAGCTCGCCGCTCTCAGGCGCGGCGCCTAGCGCTCGTTGTCTTCGCCGCGGCCGTCTGCGTGGCTCGCGGCCGGCACCGGCACGCCTTCGCCCGGCCGCGGGGCGTACTTCGCCAACAACTCACGCAGGCATTGGCCGCACGAGCACTCGGGCTTCGTGAGGTTCGTATGTGCGCAGCGCTCCATGGCCGGAGAATCGGCGGCGTCGCCCCGAGCTTTAGAGCCAATTCGGCTAGTGCTGGCCGCCAGATACGATGCCGCTCGGTGCCGGACTTCGACCTGCTCGTCCTCGGGGACTGCAATCCCGATCTGGTGCTCCGAGGCGAGGCCGTAGAGCCGGCTTTCGGGCAGGTCGAGCGGGTCGTGGACGCCGCGGACCTGACCATCGGGGGTTCGGGAGCGATCGTCGCATGCGGCGCCGCGCGGCTCGGGCTGCGGACGGCCATCGCCGGCGTGGTCGGAGACGACCTGTTCGGGCGCTTCATGCTCGAGGCTCTGGCCGAGCGCGGGGTGGACACGAGCGGGGTGGAGGTCGCTCCGGCGGAGCAGACCGGACTCACCGTGGTGCTGGCGAAGGAGGACGACCGCGCGATGCTCACCTTCGAGGGCGCGATCTCGGCGCTCAGCGCGGACGCCGTCGACCGCGACCTGGTTCGTTCGGCACGCCATGTGCACGTGGCCTCGTTCTTCCTCCAGACGGCGCTGGCCCCGGGACTCGTGCAGCTCTTCCGCGACGCCCGCGAGGCGGGCGCCTCCACGTCGATCGACCCGAACTGGGACCCGCGCGAGCGGTGGGACGGCGGCCTGCGGGAGCTGCTCCCGCTCACGGACCTGTTCCTTCCGAACGCCGAGGAGGCGAAGCGGATCGCCGGCCTCGCCGACGCGAAGCAGGCTGCCGGAGCCCTCGCCGCTAAGGGCCCGCTGGTCGCGGTCAAGCTCGGCGCCGACGGCGCGCTCGCCGCGCACGAGGATGAGATCGTCGAGGTGGCCGCACCCACCGGCGTCGAGGCGATCGAGACCACCGGCGCGGGAGACTCGTTCGACGCCGGGGTGCTGGCTGGCCTCCTGGAGGGTTGGCCGACCGAGCGCATGCTGGCGCTGGGCTGCGCCTGCGGCGCGCTCTCCACGCGCGCGGCCGGCGGAACCGGCGCCCAGGCAACACTCGACGAGGCCCTCGACCTGCTGGAACGAGCGGCGTGATCCTCTGCATCGCCGGCAACCCCTCGGTGGACAGGCTCTTCGAGGTCGACCGGATCGTCCCGGGCGCCACGCACCGCCCATCGCACTTCGTCCAAGTGCCGGGCGGGAAGGGACTCAACGTCGCGCGCGCGGCGGCCGCGCTGGCTGAGCCCGTGGTGGTCGCGGGCCTCCTGGGCGGCCACGCCGGGCGCTGGGTGGACGAGGCCATGGCCGCCGAGGGCGTGGAGCGGCGCTTCGTGTGGACGGCGGGCGAGACGCGCTCGTCGCTCTCGGTGTCCGACCTCGACGCCGGCCACCTCACCGAGTTCTACGAGGCGGGTACGCCGGTGTCCGCCGCTGACTGGTCGGCGCTCGAAGCGATGGCGACCGAGCTGCTCGGCCGGGCCTCGTGGGTCTCGCTGTCGGGCTCGCTTCCGCCCGGGGCGCCGGAGGACGCGTACGCGCGGTTCGTGGCCCTCGCACGTGAGGCCGGGGTGCGCTCGGCGCTCGACTCGCGCGGGACGGCGCTGGCGGCGGCGCTCCAGCAGCACCCGGACCTCGTGAAGATCAATGCCCACGAGGCCGAGGAGCTGCTGGGCCACGGCGTGGAAGGCGTTGAGGAGGCGCATCGGGCGGCGCTCGAGATCCGCGAGCGGGCGGGCGGCGAGGGCCACGCGGCGGTGGTGACGATCGGCGCCGAGGGCGCGGTGCTGGTGGAACCCGACGGCACCGCCGTTCACGGTCACCAATACGTGCGCGGGCAGTATCCGGTGGGCAGCGGCGACTCGTTCCTGGCGGGACTGGTCAGCGGCCTGCACCGCGGCGAGGAGTGGCAGCAGGCGATGGCCCTGGCGCTCGGCGCGGCGGCGGCCAACGCCGAAGTTCCGGGCGCCGGCCGCCTCGACCCGGAGCGCGCGGCGCAGCTCGCGGCCACGAGCACCGAGCACGTCCTGCTCAGCGGATAGCCAGGCCGCTGTCCGCGTGGAAGAGGTGCACGTCCACGGGATCGATCCCGAGGCGGAGCACGCTGCCCGCGCTGGGACGCTCGCGCGCGTCGAGGCAGGCCACGGCCTCGGTCGCGGCGGCCGTGCCGTGGAGCACCACCTCGTCGCCCAGCGGCTCCACGACGTCGATCGAGAAGTCGAGTGCCGGCATCCCGTCGCGGGCCGGACGCAGCGCCTGGGGCCGCAGCCCGACGACCACCTCGCCGTCCGGCACCCCCGGCCGTTCCATCGCGAAGTCGCCGGCAGTGATCCGCCCGGACTGCGCCGCGCCTCGCAGCAGGTTCATCGGCGGGCTCCCGATGAAGCCAGCCACGAACACGTTGGCCGGCCGGTCGTAGACCTCCTGCGGGGTCCCCGTCTGCTGGAGCCTGCCGTCGCACATCACGGCGATGTGGTCTCCCAGCGTCATCGCCTCCACTTGGTCGTGCGTCACGTAGATCGTGGTCACCGGCAGGGCCTGGTGGAGGCGCTTGAGCTCAGTGCGCATCTCGGTGCGGAGCTTCGCGTCGAGGTTCGATAGCGGCTCGTCCAGCAGGAACACCTTCGGCTCGCGCACCAGCGCTCGGCCCATCGCCACCCGCTGGCGCTGCCCGCCCGACAGCTGGCCCGGGCGGCGCTTCATCAGCTCCTGGAGCCCCAGCAGCTCGGACACCTCCCGCACGCGCCGCTTGACCTCGTCCTTCGGGGTGCGCCGCTGCCGGAGCCCGTACGCGAGGTTCTTGTACACGCTCATGTGCGGGTAGAGCGCGTAGTTCTGGAACACCATCGCGATGTCCCGGTCGCGTGGCGAGACGTGGTTCACCACGCGGTCGCCGATCCGCACGCTGCCCGACGACGGCTTCTCCAGCCCGGCCACCATCCGCAGCGCGGTGGTCTTGCCGCACCCGGACGGGCCCACCAGGATCATGCACTCGCCGTCCGCCACTTCGAGGGAGAGGTGGTCCACCGCCACCGCTCCGCCGTCGAACTCCTTCGTGACCTCCTCGAGCGTCACGCCGGCGCTCATTGCTTCAGCCCCGTGAACGCGATCGACTGGATGAACCACCGCTGCGCGACGAGGAACACCGCCAGCATCGGAATCTGACTCATGACGGTGGCGGCCATCAGCAGGTTCCAGTTCGTGCTGTGCGCCCCCTGGAACATCGAGAGTCCGAGCTGCAGCGTGGCGTGCGTGTCCGAGTTGATGATGATCAGCGGCCACAGGAAGTCGTTCCAGGACCACATGAACTGGATGATTCCGAGCGTGGCAAGCGCCGGCAGCGACAGCGGCAGCACGATCTTGAACAAGATGCCGAGGCGCGAGGTGCCGTCGATGCGCGCGGCCTCCTCAAGCTCCACCGGCAGCGTTCGGAAGAACTGCCGCAGCAGGAAGATGCCGAACGCGTTGCAGAGGTTGGGCATGATCAGGCCGCCCACGCTGTCGACGAGCCCCAGCTTCTTCACGATCAGGAAGGTGGGTATGAGCAGCACCTGGAACGGCACCATCAGGGTGGCCAGGAACAGGATGAACAGCACGTTCGAGCCGAAGAAGCGCATCCGCGCGAATGCGTAGGCGGCGAGGCTGCAGAAGAGGAGGTTGCCGGCCACGGTGGCGGTCGAGTAGGCCAGGCTGTTCAGCAGGAAGTGCCCGAACGGAACCGCGTCGAACGCCGTCGGGTAGTTGTGCAACTGGAGCGACTTGGGGAACAGCAGCGGCGGGAATTGCTGGGACTGTGCCTTGGTCTCGAGCGAGACGAACACCATCCACACGAGCGGCAGGAGCATCACCGCCGCCATCGGCATGAGGAACAGGTGCCAGGGGCTGAACGGGAGCCGGCGCCGGCGCTCCTCGGGCGGGGCCTCCAGCCGGAACGGGCGCTCGACTGCGATGACTGGTTCCGCGGTCATGAGCTGTAGTAGACGCGCCGGTTGCCGATCCACAGCTGGAACACGGTCACGACCAGGATCGCGAGGAACAGGACGTAGGCGATCGCGGCGCCGTAGCCGCCGTTGAAGAACTGGAACGCCTGCTGGTAGAGGTAGTAGACGATCACCGTGGTCGAGGTGAGCGGCCCGCCCCTCGTGGTCACGTAGATCTCGTCGAACAGCTGGAGCGCGTTGATCGTCGACCAGACCACGAGAAAGAGCGTGGCCGGCCCGAGCAGCGGGACCACGATCGTGCGGAAGGAGCTCCACTTGCTGGCGCCGTCGATCTCGGCGGCCTCGAGGAGGTCCCGCGGGATGCCCTGGAGCGCGGCGAGGTAGATGATCACGTCGAAGCCGAGCCAGCTCCAAACGGTCATCGCGACGATGCAGTAGAGGGCCTGATTGGGGTCCTGGAGGAACTGCTGCTGCGGCAGTCCCACCTTGTGCAGCCCGTAGTTCACGAGGCCGAAGGTGGGGTCGAGCAACCAGAGGAAGACGATGCCCGTGGCCACCGTCGAGGTGACCACCGGGATGAACACGGCCAGCCGGTAGAAGCGAATGCCGCGGATCCGGCGGTTCAGTGCCACCGCCACCGCCATGGCGCCGCCAACCGAGATCGGCACGAACAGCACCGTGTAGACGAGCGTGTGCTTGATCGCCGAGCGAAACGCGTGGTCGTGCGAGAGCGCCTTGTAGTTCGCGAACCCCACCCAGTGAGGCGAGGAGGCGAGGTCGTTCGCCTGGAAGGAGATGACGCCGGACCAGATGATCGGCCCCAGCCCGAAGACCGCAATCAGGACCGTGGCGGGCGCGACGAACGCCCATCCGGCCAGATGTTCAGAGCCGAGCGCTCGCCTGGTCCAGGACACTCCGCCAGCGACCACCTAGCCCGGCACCGAGAGGATGCTGTTCACCTGCTGCGACGCCTGGCTGAGCGCCTGCTGCGGCTGCGCCTTGTTCAGCAGCACGCCCTGCACCGCCTGGCCGACCACGTTCGAGATCTTGGGATACACGGCTGTGACCGGACGCACCTGCGTGGCGTTCTCGAGGTTCTGGGCCCACACCCCGACGCCCGGGTACTTGGCGAGGAACTGCTTGTAGCCCGGCAGCTTCAGCACCGCGGCGCGGATCGGCAGGTCGCCCGTGGCCAGACCCCACTGCAGGTCCACCTGCGGCGAGCTGAGCCACTTGAGGAACGTCCACGCCGCCTCCTTGCGGGCGTTGCCGTTGTCGAACATCACCCAGTTGTCCGGCCCCGAGATCGTCTGGTGGTTCTGGTCGGCGGGCAGGATCTGCACCCCGAAGGACTCGTGGCCGGTGCTGATCTGCGTGAGGTCCCATGGCCCGGTCCACAGCATCCCAATGTGGTTCGAGTTGAACAGTCCCAGGTAGTTCTGATTGCCGTTGTCGTTGTAGATCGCCTTCTTCTGGGCCAGGCTCTGGATCAGGCTCAGCGCCTTCACTCCCGCCGGCGAATCGAAGGACGCCTGCTTGCCCTCGGGGTTCAGGATCGAGCCGCCGGCCTGCCACAGCATCGCCCAGTAGCGCCAGACCGTGTCCTCGCTCCCGTCGGCCACGAACGACCAGCCGAACTGCTTCTTGGCCGGGTTCGTGAGCCTCAGCGCGGCGTTCTGGAAGTCCGTCCAGGTCCAGTTCGCCGTGGGGTAGGAGAGCCCGGCCTGGTCGAACAGCTTCTTGTTGTAGACGAGCGCGAGGTTGTCCACGAGCGCCGGGAGCCCGACCACCTTGCCGTTCACCGTCGCTGCCGCGCGCTCG
Organism: Actinomycetota bacterium; assembly: GCA_046727635.1. Lineage (GTDB taxonomy): Bacteria > Actinomycetota > Thermoleophilia > Solirubrobacterales > Thermoleophilaceae > JAICJR01. The sequence goes on from JBKPDA010000201.1 coordinate 20,496, forward strand.
GCCGGCCAGAAGTCGTTCCAGTTGAAGGTGGAGCCGTCGCGCTGGATGAAGTCGCTCAGGTCCACCGTCTTCGGACTCTTGGCGATGTTCGCCGCCCACGAGCCGTACAGGTAGGCGAGATCCGGCGGCTTGCCTCCCGCGATCGCCGTGAGCACTTTCTGCAAGGCGAAATCCGAGTTGCCGCTGAAGTGCGGAGTCACCGTGATGTTCTTGTGCGTGGCGTTGAACTCGGCGGTGAGCTTGTTGATCGCCGTGGCCTCGGCGTCCGTGTAGCCGTGCCAGAGCACGATGTTCACGTGGCCGCTCGGGCCCGTCGAGGAGGCGGATGAAGACGAATGGCCCCCTCCGCCGCACCCCGCCGCGAATGCGGCGAGTACCAATCCGATGACGAATGCGACGCGCTTCACTGCTCACCTCCAAAGATCACGGCAGGACCACCGACCTGCTCAGATGTCTCGGCCGGTCCGGGTCCAGGCCCCGGGCTTCCGCCAGCGCCACCGCCGCTCGCTGGACCGTCACGAGCTCGGCC